>JANXVQ010000619.1 GCA_025351545.1 Spirosoma sp. | reverse complement strand
GGTGGACCTCGTCGAATTACCTGCGCGATGACACGCTCAAAGCGGCTAACAAGGTACTGGTCAATGAACACCACCGGCAGTGGTTGGCCTCTTACTGGGGAGACGGTACGTTTTCTTCCTCCGATGGCCAGCGTTTTCCCGTTAGTGGGAAGATTCGTAATGCACGGGCTTTGCCCACTTATTTCGGAATGGGCAAAGGGGTTACTATGCAAACGCATTCCTCCGATCAGTATGTTCAATACGGCAGTAAAGTCGTACCCGCTACCTTACGTGATGCGACGGTCGTTCTGGATGAGATTGTGGGCAACGAGACCGACCTGCGCATTGCTGAACATACAACCGATACGGCAGGCTATACCGACATCATCTTTGCTTTATTCGACTTACTAAACATGAGATTTTGCCCCCGCATCCGCGACATAGGGGATCAAAAACTGAGCAAAGTAAAAGGCAAAGAGTGGGTCTATCCCGATCTGAAGTTCACAGGCCTGATTAATCCCGAGTATATCAAACGACACTGGGACGAACTCACCCGGTTGGCAGGTTCTATTCAGTCCGGCCGGGTAACCGCTTCGCTGTTCATTGGCAAATTACAAGCCTATCCCCGCCAAAACAACCTAACCTACGTTTTACAGGAATACGGCCAATTGATCAAGACCAGTTTCATTCTTCGCTATTTACAAAGTCAACCGTTGCGTCGGCGTATCAACGCACAACTTAATAAAGGCGAAGAACTCCATGCGCTACGGAGTTGGTTATGGTTTGGCAGTGACGGCATGATTCGACGCAAACAGGCTGAGGCTCAGAGTGAATCGGCCCGTTGTCTGACCATGCTGACAAATATGATCCTGCTGTGGAATACGGTTTACATGCAAGACGTACTACGGCAATTACAGGCCGAGGGCTATCCCATTGATGAAGGCCATTTCGAGCATTTATCACCCGGTCGCTACGAACATATTAATCGATTGGGTAAGTATTCGTTCGACACTCCCACAAAATCGGGTCTTCCACGTCGTCCATTACGAAAGCCAAACGACAAACTAAGTTCTTAGTTGCTTACCGTATAAATCCGCCCGTTTGGAAGAAGAACCCCTCCTGTAAAACGTGGCCGTTTTCCCGAGCCGCACAACGGGAAACGATGATGTGAATATGGCGCTGATCACCGGCCTTTAACTCGTTCGCCTGGGCGAGTCCAGCTTTCACTTCGGCACTATCAAAACCCTGTTTACGCTCATGCTCGATCTTGGCGTACCATACTAATTGACTACTATCAATGCCCTTGTTAAAGTTGGCCGCGTAGTTTTTCCATCACCTGACGCGTATACGCTTTGAGCTGCTGGGGATTGTCACCGATGTGGGCTAACTCGGCTTGACTAGGACTAATGACCAGCGAGTAAAAGCGGTCGTCTTTTCGCTCTAGTCCCTGGCCTTTTGCGTTGTTATCAATCTGTTGAACCACTTCCCATTTATTGCAACGGTCACGATCAGCCGAAAAAAAGTAGCTCTGTTCAGCCGCTAGTTTTTCACTATTTTCTTTTTCTAAATACGTAGCTAGTTTTAAGCAGCTTCCTTTATTATTCCCTTTCACAGGATTCGTAAATTTTGTCTGCATCCTTACGAATCTATTTTAAGGTGTGTAATAATTTTTTTTACGTTATTATTCACAATTCTCAGTTCGTGTTTTCGGGTGGCTCCTTCTGAACTGGCTAAATCAAAGAGGGCTTCTTTAATTGGATTCAATGTCTTTTTTTCCTGCTCTTTGATGAAAGAAATTAAGCGTTTATCCAACGCTTTAATGGCGTCGGTTGGATTGTCCGCTTTGGGGTCGCGGGGGTCCGCTTTGCTGACTTTAAAATAACTGACCATTGCTTCTAATAACCCTTTGTTGGTTAGTCCGTAGCTGTTAGCCAGGCGTTCAAACTCGGTGAACGTAGCGGGGCTGGCCGTAATGTGGTGCACCTTTTCTTTCTCCATATAGTTAACCATTTAATTAAGTTTTGTAAGTTGATTATCAAGAAGTTATGATATATAGTTAATAAAAAGTTAATTACAATAAATTCAAATTATTACATAACGTATTGATTATCAGAGCAAACCCCGAAGGGGAAAGAGAGAACGGTGGCGTTAGCCCCGTTCCCTCTTGCTAAAAATCTTTGATTTTTACTTTTCGCCGATGCCCACAGGGCGAAGGCGAGTAAATACCCGCCTGGCTTAGTTATCACTATAGGTTGATTCTCGTACCATTAAGATTGTCCGTCGAACTTCACGATTGACTTTGTTCTCTGCACTCTTAGAACGTGTTGGGGAATTGAAAAAGACTGGTAGTCGTGTCACCTTTGTGGTCGCCAAACGACAAGATGATGACCAAACAGTTTATGGAACTGACCGACTACCAATGGGCCACAATATCGCCTTTTCTATCTCTCAAAC
>JANXVQ010000611.1 GCA_025351545.1 Spirosoma sp. | reverse complement strand
GCCGAATGATGAGAAAACCAATTTACGCGGCTACGAATAACAATAGTGTGCATTTTTGTATTGTGCTGGCAGCTTCTTAAAGCTGCCAGCACAATACAAAAATGCACACTATTGTTATTCGTAGCCGCGTAAATTGGTTTTCTCATCATTCGGCAACAACCCGGCACAACCTCTATGAATAACATACGCCATCTCGTTTCCATTATTACTTCCATTATTCAGCCTCACCAGGCTCCGTAACGTATCCGAACAAGGCAGGAAAAGAATTGCTTTCCAATGCATCAATTACACCAAATACGCCGGTATCGCTGGAGCCGTGGGGCGTAAAAATTGTGGAAGGAAATTAGATATCAGGCTTGGGTTGTCATCAGGACACGCTGATAATTAGATGATTATTTCGTATTCCACAAAGTCAAATGATACTTTGTGACGCTCATCGGAGGGGTGCGGTCGGCGGCTAACTTCCTGCCACTCGTTTTTGTCGAACGTGGGGAAATACGCATCACCTTCGTAAGTCTGATGAATTTCAGTCAGGTAAAGGGTTGTTGCAAGGGGTATCGCCAGCTTGTAAATCTCGGCCCCTCCAATGACAAAGATTTCGTTGGTTGTACCAGCTGCTTTTTTTGCTTCTGTAACAGCATCGTCAAGCGTATGCACGACCGTTACGCCTTCTGCGGTAAAGTCCAGGTTTCGGGTAATAACGATATTGGTGCGATTGGGCAACGGTTTACCGAGGGCATCCAGCGATTTACGACCCATAATGATGGGGTGATGGCTGGTTTTGCGTTTGAAAAAAGCAAAGTCGTCGGGCAAATGCCAGGGCATATCGTTATCGCGGCCAATAACGCCATTTTTGGCAACGGCGGCAATGAGACTTATTTTCATAGTTCAATGAGTGATCGAGTGAATACAAGTTGAGTCAGCTGTTCACTCGATCATAATTTTTTACGGCGGTCCATTAACTCGCGCCAGGTCGTGACAATAATTCCTTCTTTCTCGACGTAGGCTTTCAGAGCCGGGTCCATCATTCCCAACATATCCCCTTTACGGCTCTGTCCCGACGAACTGATTAAATCGAAAGTGGGTGTAGGGGCCGTACAGTGCATAATTATGTACGTTAAACCCGGCTTTACGGACTTGAGCAGTTCAATGAATTTCTGGGTTTTATACGTTTGTAAAGCTTCATCAGTTGCGCCTGCCGGTAAATTATTGCTGGTAATCGTGCCATCGAGATCATCCAGAACCGGCAGGCCCGCGTCCCAAAGTTGCTTACCCATCTGCTGAACCATTTGCTGCATGGGAACAGGTATATGGTTCGCTTTGAAGATCAAGGAAGCATGACCACCCGGAAACAGAATCGGGATTTTTTCTTCCATAGCTACTTTCGTATAACGCATAATAAATTTGGGCTCAAAAAGCGTTCCCATGTGCGAATCCATGTGCGTTGGTTGAATACCAAACGCCCGATAACGAGCCAGTTGCGCTCGAATTTCGGCCTCCACCTCATCGGCCGACGCATGAGCGACAACCTGGGCTACTTCGGGCCAGAAACTTCCCTGCTCATCATATAATCCGGGCGCTTTATCGCGGCCTACTAATGGAGACCAGCGATAGTTTTTCCATTCGGATGTCAGGGTCAAGTGAACACCGGCATCAATAGTTGGGTGCTTTTTTAGGTAATCAAAGAAGTGAGGAACCCATCCACACGGCATCATAATACTGGTTGAATTGGCAATGCCTTTGTCGATAGCATTCATCGTTCCCATGTTGGATTCGTAGCTCATGCCGGCATCATCAACGTGGAAAATGACGACTTTTTTGCCTTTCGGAAAGCCTAATTTCTCGGCATAAGTTTCGGTTTGGGCGTTGGTTGTCAACTGAGCAAAGCTTAGAAGTAACAGGCAGACTAGGGCTAATTTCATAAATGGTTTAGGATTAGGGTGATGCAATTTTCAAAAGACTGTACTTACTTTTGGTGAAGGCCATAATTTCCCTTGTTGATAAAGCTGGAAACTTTGCCTGATATAGTCTTGCTGCCCGTCAGGAAACTGCGTTACGACAAAGTTGTCAAAATCATCAAACAGAGCGTTAGCCACGCGCGAGTAAACTTTATCCGCCTGCCGATTTAAAGTTGCTTCTTCATAGACATCCTGCATGGCATAGCGGTAAGTTTCTTCATCAATTTCCAGCTTAAGGTATTTTAGTAAGTGCTTTTTAAGCTTCTCCAGTATGTCGTCGGTCATGTTTTTGCGATTCTTGATGAGTTCGTCACGTCCTAGAAAATACAATTCAATTGATTTCTCACCAGCTGCTGTTTTGAATGTTACCGTTCCATTTGGCAGGAAAATCAAATGCGTATCAGGGTCGTCTAATTCAGGATTTAGCAATAACGGAGATTCATCAAGCAAGATTTTTCTGTCAGCCCGGCAACATTCCTTGGTGGGAAAACCATCTATGCCGAACGCAGGTGTCGAAATACGATTAGCCTCATTCTGGATTGGGAAGTGATCAGATTTCCTTCTATTACACTTTTCGCAACTCAGTATAAGATTACTCCATTCGTAACCCAACCAGTAATAGCCTCCGTGATCTGGCGAATGTTTGACACGGGCTTTGGGGCGATAATGATCTACGCGCAACGAAGCTCCTGCTGATTCGTGTGTTTCACAATAACCGCATTTGTACTTGTATATTTTTCGTAAGGCTTCAATTGTGCTGTCACGATAGTGATAACCACTAAAGTTATGTTTGGCTCCTTCCGCGAGTGCTTTTTGTTGTTGTTCCTGACACGGCTCGCTGACAAGTCCCGCTGGGGGATCGTTGAAATCTTTATGTACGCTAATCATACGGCCTATTCCTGAAGAAGGGCTGGATATTGTGACGGATTGTTATCGAGTTCGCGTAGTTGTTTATCTATCTCATCGTTAGCTATAACTTCACTATATGTATCTTCCGTTCGTAACTGCCCCAAGTCTTCATTTGCGATTGGCCTGATGGTGTCCATATCGAAAATTGGTGAGGTCAGAATGGAGTTGGGCAGCAAGTTCGCTACATCGATATGCACTCGTTCAACCGTAATACCTTTCTCTTTTGAGCGGTTTACTTTCAGAAAAACTGAGTTTTTAGGCGCGCCAAGAATGGGGATTACACTGTGCGTGGCGGCAATAAACTGAATATTGGGAAAGACTTTTGATAGCAGCGTAGGTAGTTGATACTGCCACTTCGGGTGCAAGTGATTTTCTAATTCGTCAATCAATACGATACCGGCTAACTCACTTAACAGCCTAACGTGGGGTTGCTTACGAATGAATCGAATCAACAAATCACCAATTAAACCAATAACGCTTCGGAAACCAGCCGCTAATTGGTTAAACGGTACTGGATCAAATACCGTTGTATCATCGCCTTCGGCTTGCTCGACATATAATACTTCATAATCATCCTGCTCATTTTTCTGCACGATGATATCAGCCAAGTAGGGAATTACCTGTTTGAATAGACTTTTTACCTGCTCTAAACGCTCATTCTTTTCCAGATGCCACTCAATAAGCTTACTTTCGATGTTCAATAAAATACCATCGGGATTGAATAGGCCATATGTAGTTGTACTTTTTTCAGCAACTTCATTCTGGCTCATTTTAGACTGAATCTGCAAGCGGGAGGGACCGTAACAGGCTAAATGTTCTAACCTTTGAAAATCATGTGTCCAGAGATTATTAATAGTATTATAAATGCCATTTTTAAATTCTAGTCCAACTTTACTTTCGGCAGTTTCAACTAATATTCTACCATCGTCCTCTGAATCATACAATCCTAAAGTAATAGCTCTTAGCAAACTTGTCTTACCAAATCCATTTTCCCCAACTATAAAAATCCACTTAGCGTCAATTGGTAAGTTTGTTAATTCAACATTTTTGATAGCCTCATAATGCTGAACTCTTATTTGCTTAATACTATAGGGTAATACTTTAATAAGGTGGTGGAAAATATCTACAGAGGCTTCTTTAACTAAAGTTGACCTTAACACAATGATATCAATTGATAAC
>JANXVQ010000587.1 GCA_025351545.1 Spirosoma sp. | reverse complement strand
GTACTGATTAGCCGTTACAAACACATTGGTTTTATTTGGTTAATTCTCATTATCTTATTGGTGTCCAGCAAACTTACCGATAGAGCCAACAAGCTGTTTAGTAAAGGTTGGTTAGTACTGAGTTTTATTATTTTCCTATTTAGTTATTTCCAATATCTCGCTCCGCTTGACTATTATTACAAAGAAAGAAATACCGATATATATGGGTGGCAACATAACCGATCAATACCTGGTGCACCTATTTATTTAAACTTAAGTTCTGTAGTCGATACCATTACTGTGCGCGCTATTCGAGCGGGAGTATATCATTTACCTGATCATTATTTTTTTGAGGGACCTTATCAGACAACACCTGCTCAATTTAAACTAAAAATTGAGCAGGTGGGTGGGCATACTATAGCGTTTTCGAATGAATCGTTTACTCGGAAAGTAAATAAACAGGATGGAGCTTATATTATGCTGAAAAGCAATAAGCAGCAACATATTATTCCAACCAAACAGAGCCGATACTCGCTTAAATCGTTTTTATTCTCTCTTGGGAAAGATTATTATGCTAGCGGTTTTGCTGCCACAATGGCTACTGGATATCTTTTAGCTGGACAGGACTACACTGTATTCGTCGTGGTTGTTGAGGGCGATAAAAAGCAGATTTACACAACTAGCTGCCAAATTCAATCAGCCACAAATTCAATTAAAGTTGTTACGTTATGAAGCTATTATTTGGGTTTGATAATTTTTGAGTATTCATCTAATAATTGCTTGGCTACCAAATTAATATCGTATTGTTTTTTCAATAATGCTGTTGCATTAAGTGCAATACGTTCGCGCAGTTGATCATCGCCAAGCATTTTCTCTAAGCTCTCTTTAACGCTTTCAGCCGTTAAACCAGACAATACGCCAGCCGCTTCGTGCTCTCGAATAGTCTCCCCGAACCCTACTCTATCTGATACTAATGTGGGTGTTCCGGATGCCATTGCTTCGAGCACGGCCATCGAAAAACCTTCTGAATAAGAGGGCAACGTAAATAAATCAGCGTCGGCGAGAGCGGCTTTCTTGTCGTCGCCAGTTAACATGCCAACCATCCGAATGGAGTCGCCAAGGTTGTGCCGAGCAATAAATTGGCGGGCAGGTGCTTCGTATCCGTCGTCGGAACCTGCCAGTACCAGTACCGTATCAGGGTGCTTATGAACGTAATCCCAAAACCCTGGTAAAAGTAAATCAAGTCCTTTTTTTGCATTCAGACGACTCATGAACAACACTAATTTCTTGTCTGTTGGCAAACCAAACTTCTGGCGAAAAATGCCCTTGGGCGGAAGATTGGTGAAATCGCTCATCTTTACCCCATTTGGAATAATGACTATATTAGGGTGCGCATGCCCCAGATAACGTAACACATCCGCTTCCTCATCTTTATTGTTAATTTGTACCAGATCAGCCCGCTGCAAATAAGCTTTTTGGGCAAGTATATCCATAATCTGCTTTTTCCGGTTGTTATGGGCATAAACCCAATGGTCGAGCACGCCATGAATGGTGATTACTTTAGCTACTGTGCGGTCAATCATGAACGGAGCCAACGTGCCAAAATGCCACAAACCGTGGCAGTGAATCACATCATATTCGTGAGCGTGTTGCTGGAGAAACCGGTAAAGTTCTATCGAAAATTCGCGAAAGAAACGGCTGATAATCGGCGTTCGCCGGCACAGAATAAGCCGCGCTCCATCGGGCACTGGATATGGCTTTTCGCCGGGAGATATTGGACTGAGAATGTCCACTTGATGACCATAGCGAAGAACAACTTCCGTGTGATCGAAAATTATTTTTGGCGGACCACCCGCTTGCCAGGTGTAGGCACAGATATTTAGAATTCGCATATATACCGCGAAATAACCGATTAATTCATGATTTTACGAAAACCATCGAGCATTTCCTGCGCCACGGCTTCGGGGGCATAGGGCGCAATGAACTGTTTGGCGAGCTTACCCATCTGCCGGGTGTTGACAGAGCCATCCATAAACTGAGTGAGCCAATGCGTTAATTGAGCAGGCTGGCCAGGGTCGAAAACAAAGCCGTTCTGACCATGATGTACCAAGTCTGTTACACAACCGCACCGGTCCGATACAATGACAGGTAGCCCACAGGCCATTGCTTCATTAACGACTAATCCCCAAGGTTCTGAACGGCTTGGCAGTACCAGAACATCACTCAAGGCCAATACTTCCGGCACTTGAAACCACGGCCGACCCGGCAAAATAGTTATCCTGCCATCTAATTCAAGCGCGACAATCTGCTGACTTAAATTGTCGTATTCAGCACCGTCTCCCAATAAGAGTAGTCCCCAATTAGCCCCTCTCGTCGTGTGCTTTAGCGCTTCGGCGAAGGAGTTTAAAAGCATAACTAAATTTTTGGCTTCGATTAATCTACCCACAAAAACGAAGTTATTTGCCTGTAGCCGCATGGCTTGCTGGACGCTGACGCGGTCCGGTAACGTCTTTTCATAAACCGACCGGAGTACGACATTGTCCACCGCGTTTTTACGGAGCAGAATTTTAGCCGGAGCAACGCCAAGCTGTATCAGATAGTCAGCAGATTGACTTCCGAAACAGAAAAACCCATTACACTGGCGAAATAGCCACCGCTTGAATTGCTCTTTCCAGCCTCCTCTTTGCTGATCGGCGGCAGTACTTTCATTTTGCATCACAACCCGAATGCCGCTGGCTTTAGCCCATAACAACAGCAGAATCTGTGCCGGGTCGTAATAACCGGTGAGATTGATGATATCGGGCCGGTAGGCTTTGGCCCGTTGAAGCAAGGCCTGAGTACGCTCGCGCAAACTAACCTCTTCCAGATACCGGTCGAAGAGTAGTTCGTAATTGTAAGTATAGCCAGGAGTTGATCCGTTAACAAGACTCTCCAGACTGGCGCGGGAGCGTTCATTACGAGCAATTTGCAGCACATGCATAGAGATACCCGGCTGTTGATCAACTATATGTTGTAAGGCCTGAAATACGCTGGATTTATAGTGTGCCCATAGTAAATTGTGGACGATAAGAATACGCATCAGGCCGTTAAAGCAGGTGAAACAACAACAAATTTCTCCTGATTATCGACAGTTGGTTTGTTTGATAAATAAGCCGGGAATAAATGCTCCACCCCCATAAAACGAATCATCATGCATAGGGGAAACCAGAAAGAGATCTCATTCGGTCGGCCATTTGTGAATATCTGTACCAAAATAAGCAGGTAGAAATAAGCCAGAAATATGCTTAAATCATTTGGATTTGAGCGCATGATCCGGAAAGTATAATATACGGTCATGATGTTGATTCCACCAAATAGCAATAAACCAAGTATGCCATGATTGGCAAATGCCTCCATAATTGGAACGTCTAAATAAGTAAATTTGTAACCGTAACCAAGAATCAGCATATGCAGGTGACCGCTCAAGACAGCGGCTAGAAATGTTGTGCTGGTTGACCGGTTTGCTGCAGAATCATCTAAAACGGCTTTATAATCAGTTCCCTGAGCTTTCATTCCTAAAAGCGCGTATACATTTTCCAGATTGCGAACCATAAAGCTTGACACATAGTCATACAAAACCAGATAGATTGCGTAGTAGCGTTGGAAAAAGTAAATGATGCCCAGAAAACCCACAACCATAATCAAAATAGGTACAGGTTTGACAAGGCCCCGGACTGCCATGCGAATTTGAGTTGGTCGGACGTTGAAATACATGAATAAAATCACGGCAACGAGCAAGGCAACAATGGCCGATCGGGTTTGGGTCAGCACTAAAACAGCTATATTGAGTATCCCGGCAAAAAAACAAATTAGCTTAAACAGAATATTATTTTTCGCCCCTACCAGGCCAATAGCACAGGCAACAACCCCCATGTAGGCATTGCGCGAAAAGGCGTGCGGATTACCTGATCCTTCGTCACCGTTGTTGAGTGTAATGGTTGCCCGCTGGCCAATAGCCCAGGTAGGGTCAGTTATCAGTGAATAAATCAGGCCCAGATTGGACACCAGCGTGAACAGAACAACAACCGGAATAAATACCCGAATGATGTCGTTTGGTACATTGATGAGCAGAAACAGGAAAAGCAGAACATAAATGAAGTAAATCGTATCCTTATTATATTCTTCAAAGCCAGGGACACCATTGAAAAAAAACATATAGAAAATGATGAGCGCCAGAAACCCCAGCCCCAGCGCCAACATTGTCATATTTGGGCGATACAGCCGACGTAATACTGTAAACGGAACCATAAGCACCAGTCCGCACGCCAGCGCGGCTGCCGTAAAGGCCGTACTGCCCGGAGCGAGTTTTAA
>JANXVQ010000560.1 GCA_025351545.1 Spirosoma sp. | reverse complement strand
AATCAAGCAAGCCGTCAATCTGGGCACGCTTACGGAGCGGGATATCCGCTTTTTTATTGGCTATTCTGGCTGGGACGAGGGCCAGCTAGACGGTGAGTTGCTCCAGAAAGCGTGGATTATCAGCCGCACCAAGGCCGATTTTTTATTCGACACCCCAACGAACGGGTTTTGGCGCGAAGTGCTGAAACGCAAAGGGGGTGAATACAAATCTATTGCTCACTATCCGGTCGACCCCCGGCTTAATTAGCGGCTTCGGTCAGTTGGTTAAGAAACGTTAACGGCAATTTCTTAAGTTTTTTAATCAATTTTGCACAGTCCGACGTTTCGGGCGGTCCGACATTTCGGATAAAAACTCGTTATTGCAAGGTTAGTTACCTGTCAAAAGTCCCGCATGTATACATCTCGCTTACTACTTCTGTTCTTTTTAGTAACCTCTCCCCTGCTCATACGGGCGCAAAGTGACAAACCCGTTGGAGGCCATTTTGGTGTAAAAATAGGTGCTACGTTCACCCAGGTCTCCATCACAGGCACTAGTGTCAATATTCCCAAGCGGTCTTTACAGCCCAACATTGGGCTTATGTATCGATACCGGTACAATCGGCTGGTGTTCCAGCCCGAAGCACTTATTGCTGTCAAAGGCGGTACGTTTCAGCAGGAGCAAGTTGGCGGACGGTCAACAACGAGCCATTCATTTTATTACGCCAGCCTGCCCGTTTTGCTAGGCTACATACCAACCGAAGGGCTGACCATTCAGGCCGGACCAGAGTTTAGTTATGCGCTTAATGCCGGTTCAACAAACGGTCCCGGTGCCCAAAATGACCTGAGCGCCGTTGTGGGTGTACACTATGATTTCCTGGATATGCTTAGCAAAGTCAGCTTGCATATACGCTATGTTCATGGCTTCACCAATGTATCGCCGGAGGCCACGGCGGCCTATTATAATAGAAATCTTCAGGTATCGCTTGTGTATAACCTGTTCCCTAAAAAGAAGAAAAAGTAGAACCAAGAGGTGTTGCGTCTCTACACTATACACATATGCTTTCCGACTTCGGCATTATACTGCTGTTTATTCTGGCTGCGTTCGCGTTCATTGCTGTCGTGCTTTTTATTGCGCGTTTACTGCGGCCTCACAAACCAAACGTCGAAAAAAACAGCACATATGAATCGGGCGAGGAGCCGGTTGGCAATGCCAATGTGCAGTTTAATATTCGATTCTATGTAATAGCCCTGGTCTTTGTTCTGTTCGATGTTGAGTTGGTTTTTCTGTTTCCCTGGGCAACGGTATTTGGCCAGGAGCAACTCATCAATACTACCGGTGGCTTATGGGGGTGGTTTGCCTTGACCGAAGCCTTTTTCTTCGTTGCCACGCTGGCCCTGGGCCTTGCTTATGTCTGGGCAAAGGGTTATCTTGATTGGGTAAAACCGCAACCTAAAATCCCGTCAATGGAAACAAAGGTTCCACCAAAATTGTATCAACAGGTAAACGATCGTTACAAACGTTGAACCCGTTGATACTACGTTATTTATGCCTGACAATACTGGTAAGCCTGTCGGCAAACATTACATTGTTTGCTCAAAACCCCGCTGTTGATGCCTACCGAATAAAAGTCGTTACAAAAGCTGGGGATCGCTTTCGCGGCACATTCAGTGATATTGACGATTTATTCATATATCTTAGCTTCGGACGATATAGTCAGGAAGATCGAATTCTTCTTACCAACATTCGCAAAGTGGTAATTCGCCGAAACAGTAAGAAGTCAGTACTCATATCCGGCTCCATTGTTGGGGGGCTTGTCTCCGGCTTTTTGGCGAATGAGTCGTTAAAGACAAATCCAACAAGAAGTCCTGTTGCGCATGGACTGACGGTGATTTTTGCTGTGGCTGGTGGAGCCGCCAGTGGGTTACTACTCGGTTCGGCTATTGGCAGCATAAGCAGCCGGGTCATTCGTCCACTAAACGCAATTAACTCCGACGTTAGCCTGTTCCGGCAATTAGAACCGTTTTGTTTACGCTATCAACAGGATGTAATTAACCGTCTGCCTAAAAACTCACAGTAACATGACCTCTCAGTCAACAGCCGACAAAACCGGCGAAGCCAGCATTATTCTGATGCATTCTGAAGAATTGTTGAATTGGTCGCGGGAGAAATCGCTGTGGCCCATGAGCTTCGGACTAGCCTGTTGTGCTATTGAAATGATGCAGGCTTTTGCGGCTAATTATGACCTCGAACGGTTTGGTATTTTTCCACGTCCTTCGCCCCGGCAGTCAGATATTATGATTGTGTCTGGCACAGTAACCTACAAAATGGCCGACCGCATTCGGCGGCTTTACGAACAAATGCCCGAGCCTCGTTACGTTATTTCGATGGGGTCCTGCTCTAACTGTGGCGGTCCTTATTGGCAGCATGGCTATCACGTTGTGAAGGGTGTAGACCGCATTATTCCGGTGGATGTGTATGTGCCCGGCTGCCCACCGCGCCCGGAAGCCCTGATTGATGGTTTTCTAAAACTGCAGGAAAAAATAAGAACCGAACACCCACTGCTTGACAAGCGTGAAGCCAATCAACAACCAGACGTACGGCTGGCAGACAATACTTCCCTACATGATAACCGCCCAACTGCTTCCTGATGAATGTATTAGCTATTGCCTTACGACAAACGGCTGGGTCAATCCGGCTTTTATGGCTTATTTATGGCATCACGCTGGCGCTGGGATTACTGGTTGCGTTGCCGTTTTATAATACGCTCAACGTAGAAGACCAAAATTCGCTGGCCTTTCTGAATTTATTGAACAGGTTTGATTATACCGTCTTTTCCGATTTTATGCACCGCAGCGCACGGACTATTTCCCCGCTTATGAGCGTGGGGCGGTGGTTAGGCATTCTGTATGTGTTTCTAAGCGTCTTTTTCTCCGGTGGAATTCTGCTGCGTTTTTCGCAACCAAAGACCCGGTTTAACAGCGGGATGTTCTGGCAGGGATGTACGCATTATGTAGGACGATTTTTACGAATCTTTGGCGTTACCCTGCTCTTTGTGCTGGTTGGGGCGGGGCTTTGGCTGGTTGTGGGCTCACTAATTGGTACGCTCGTCAGCGATACATTTACCGAACGCGGTCTGTTCTGGATTGGGGCCGGATTCTTTGCATTATTTGTGCTCACGGCCACTTTTCTACTGTGCATTGGCGACTTCGCAAAGGTGTTGATGTTTCGGGAAGATGAACATGATGCCTTCCGCGCTTTCGGGCAAGCCGGACGGCTAGTCTTGCAAAACATAGGCCGAACGTATGGCTTGTATTGGCTGCTGATTATACTGGGCACCGTCCTTTTCGGCATCTACTTTCTGCTTGACGACGCCATCCCAATGAGTGGCTGGTTGACAATTCTGGTTATGTTTCTCATCCAACAGACACTAATTTTTGCCCGTGTAAGTCTGAAAGTCTGGTGGTTAGGCACAGCATACAACATTTATCAAATGCTTCCCAAACCCGCGCCCGTTTTGCGACCTGTGCCAATAGCCGAACCAGCCCCAGCAACCGTCGAACCCGATAGTGAAACGCCACTCAGTGCCGTTGAATCCTAACCGACTCTTCGCCTGTCACACTGATAATGTGGGCGAGTTAGCAAAAACCAACGAACGATAACCTACCAGATCTATGAAAATTAAGGTCAATCTTTCTATTGCTT
>JANXVQ010000557.1 GCA_025351545.1 Spirosoma sp. | reverse complement strand
TGGCTTACTGCATGTATGTACATCAGGCCAAAAAAGTAGGTCTAATACAGGTATAACCCGAATTAATCTCTAAAGTTAAATCCTTCCGGGAAAACGTGGTATTAAACATTAGAACAATACTATAATGTATTGAATTTATTGTGTTTTGAATGAACAAAGTGGTCACTTTTACTCTCAACGGAGTATAAGCTTGTAAAAATTCAGTAATTTTTCTGCTTCGCTGGTCCAGTTATAAACTTGCTCAACGGCCTTACGTCCCCGTTTTCCCATAGCCAGAGCTTCGTCGGGATGTTCAATCAGATACATTAGGGCGTCAGCCACCTGGGTTGAGTCATAGGGTGAAACGCAAAAGCCACAATTATGACGATCAACAACATCACGATAAAGGGGGAAATCAGACGTGATAACCGGGAGTCCCAGGGCCATATATTCAAATAATTTTGTGGTGTACGAGTCTGGATAATCGCCAATGGGTTTCAACAGGGCCAGCCCGGCCGTTGCTCCAGCCGCGAATGGGAGAGCAATACGCTGGTCTTTGTAGCCGTAAAAACGGAGATTGTTCTGTATATGGGCAAAATGAGGTAGATTTTCCAAATTAGCATCTGTAAATGTACGCCGACCAAACAGATGTACAACGAAATTGGGATACGTAGTCTTCAGCCGTACCAGACTTTCGACAAGCGTATCGAATGCCCGCTCGAAACTAAGCCAGCCAATATAAAAAAACGATGGCTGGTCTTTACTGGGCTGATACGGTGTTCGGAACGGCTCAAGAAAGGAGAGTAGAGGATAATTATAAATCACTGCATAAGGATTGGCCAGTTGCGTATAGGTGTCCAAATAACCATGCTCGGTAAATAGTAGATAGAAGTGTCGCCGGGCTAGTTGGTCAAACCAACGGAATGCTTTCTCCAGTAAATAGCCTTTGTTAACTAGTTTCAGGTGCATTTTTTTGTAGAGATTTTCCTGAACTTCATAAATCACCTGCGCCCCGAAAAATCGAAATACATAAGCAAATGGAATAAATTCAGGTACGTAAACGTGGACAAGCTGAGGACGCAGCCACAGACATCGTACTAGAATGAATGGACAGGTAATCAACACGCGCCAGATAACACGCCGATAGTAGGGCAGACGAATAAAGTGAATATTGAGTGCAACGGCTGCGTCGGCGTGGGGTAGAGCGCAAAACACATCGTAAGACCCAGTAAGCGTCTGACATTGCTTAAACACCACGCGCGGGTCATGCGGTTGATGGGCCGTGCTAACATGCAGAACGCGAACTTTTTTCATGCGCTAAGCCAAACACCGCGGCATAGTAGACAAAGAGCGAATGAAAACTCTGGCTAACTATGTTTGTGTTCTTCAGGCTAGTCTATTCATTTGATGACCCCAAAGCTACGTAGTTCTGCATCAATTTTTTGGTTCCAGCGTTCCTGAGCTGCCTGATTAAGACTATGGTTCGTTTCATCGTCATATAGGGTCTGCATCTGGCTCATTTCCCGGAAAGACTCAATGAACTGATATTGTGTGATGCTGTTATAATCTTCCAGCGTCAAGTTATCAGGATGAATTTTTTGTTTGAATCGTTCAACGATAATTTTTACAATGTCGAAGTGGCGTTGTTCGTGGTTGAGGGCGTAGTCGTTGCGTGCATCAGATCGTGCCCACGAAGAGGGTTTCAGCATATACGCTTTTGCTGTCAGATTGAGAATAATAACCCCGTCTTTCACGGTGCTTTTTCCTTCATAGGCAAAACTGGTGAACACCTCGGCGGCATAATGACTACCCCGGCGTGGAGGTGCCTGAAAATCGGCCCAGGTTAGTTTGTGGCCTGTATTATAATGAACAGTGTCATCATTTGTGATGCGGGAATCGTCGATAAAATTAATTCGCAGGCTCCGCGCTAATTTCTCATTCTGTCCGCTCTCCCGTTTCATATACTCGTTCAGGCTACGGAGCGAGGACACTATAGCCTGCCGGATAGTGGGTTCAATAACATCTAGGTGGCCTAGTGGACGCGTATAATTCGCACTACTCTGATAGTCGGTCAGGCGGGTACTGGTTGTGACCCCTGCGTCGTCTTTACCCAAGAGTTCAAACGTAACCGCGAATATAAATTGACCCGTTACACGGTTACCCGTCGCGGTTTCACTTACCCGGCATTGCCGAATGCGCATGGCAATGGGACGCAGAGACTTATTTTGTTTCAATCCCTGATCAATAAATTGCTGAAAACTGTTCGCTGTTCCTCTTTCCAGATCAACGGATTGTGGAGATTGATTAAATGCCAGGACTAGTCGGGCAACAGAGCCTCGGTCAGACCGTTGGTCGGTGACAGTAGCGATATAGAATTCTTTAGGAGTAAAGGAAAGCGACTCAGAGCGGAGCCGAATCGGGTCGGGGGCAGCCAAAAAAGCGAATGATCCGACTAAAATCAGCGAT
>JANXVQ010000384.1 GCA_025351545.1 Spirosoma sp. | reverse complement strand
CAACTGTTTTCAAATAAAGACGTAAAGCAAGTTGGTATTGGTTTGCCTGGCATGCTTAATCGTGAGCGCACAGTTCCACTGGAAATTACGGCAATTCCTGAAATCAATGATATCCCGATGGTGGATTTGTTGAGTAAGCGATTTCCGGGTATTCAGTTTTTTCTGGCTAATGATGCCAATGCGGCCGCTTTAGGTGAATACTATTTTGCCGAAGAAAAAATCACGGAAAATTACATTTTTATTACGCTTGGAACGGGCGTGGGCGGAGCCGCTATTATTAATAAAAAAATCTTTACCGGTGGCAACGGGAATGCCATGGAACCCGGTCATATTCCATCGCGAAATGGCCGAGTACTGGAACGTAACATCGGTAAAAAAGAACTGCTCGATTTAGCCAATGAACGTCGGCGCGAATACAAAGGTGAGACTCATCTATCCAAAGATGGCGACATTTCTACAACGGGCTTAGTAGCTGCGGCTGCCGAGGGCGATGAACTGGCGCTTCAAATCTGGACGGAAGTGGGCGAAATGCTGGGCGAAGGTTTGGCCGCACTCATTAAAATATTAGACATTAAGCAGGTATTGATTGGTGGCGGCTTATCGGCTTCATTTGATTACATCCTGCCTGCTGTTAACAAGACTCTTGACTACTGGCTCAATGAGTATTACAAAAACGGATTAAGCATCAAGCGGGCCACACTCGGAAACGACGCAGGACTGCTTGGCGCTGCCTCACTTTGCTTCGAATAATTTAGTCTGGCCATTTAATAAGAAAGGGCAGTGGGGTTTACGAACTCCACTGCCCTTTCTTATTAAACAATGTTAACCTCTGGTGAGATCGTTATGCCAAACATCGCGAATACAGATTCCTGCACTTTTTTTGCGAGCAGTAAAATTTCGTTACCGGTAGCATTGCCATAATTAACCAGTACTAAAGCCTGTTTGGCATGAACGCCTGCGTCGCCCGCCCGATAGCCTTTCCAACCCGCCTGTTCGATCAGCCAACCCGCCGGAACTTTTACAACATCGTTACTAATAGGATAGCCGGGCATGGCAGGATACTGGACTTTCAGCGTATCAAACTGCGGTTGAGAAATTTCAGGGTTTTTGAAAAAACTGCCCGCATTGCCAATTTGAGCCGGGTCGGGAAGTTTACTACGCCGAATGCGGATAACAGCATCGCTGATAGCTTTAATAGATAGATTTTCGTCTGATACGCCCATTTCGGCCAGCGTTTCCTGAATGGCTCCGTATCGAGTATGAAACGTCGGTTGCTTATCTAGCTGAAACGTAACCGTTGTGATAATGTATTGACCCTTTAATTCCCGTTTGAAAACACTCTCCCGGTAGCCAAAAGCACAGTCTGAATGAGTAAAGGTGCGTTTTTCGCCAGTTGAAATATGAATGGCCGTCAACGACTCAAATAGCTGCTCTAATTCAACGCCGTAAGCACCAATATTTTGCATTGGAGCCGCCCCAACTGTACCGGGTATTAGCGATAGATTTTCGACGCCTGCGTATCCTTTTTGAACGCAGAACATAACTAACTCGTGCCAATTGACACCAGCCCCGGCCGTTACGTAAATATGGTTATCTTCGTTACGAATGATGTCAATACCCTGAATATTCACTTTAACAACCAGTCCATCGAAATCGTGGCACAAAAGCACATTACTGCCTCCGCCAAGAATCAGTTTAGGTTCATCAATAAATTCAGTCAGTTGAAGTAATGTCTGGAGATCATCCTCGCTGCTAACATCGACCCAATAGCGCGCATTGGTATCAATTCCGAACGTATTATATGGTTTGAGCGATACGTGGCTCTGTATATTCAGCATGTAGAATGCGTAATGAATGCTCAAAATTAACCAAATTCTGGCATGGGTTTGTACGTATGAATCGTAGCTTGAGTTATTACAATGACAAAATGGCTATTTTTGCAATCTTATTTGACAATATATATGCGGTGCGGCTTCAGTAAGGTTTTTGTGTTGGGGTTATTAATCATGACGGGTTGTGCCAGTAGTCGGCCAACTTCATCGGGTCGGGCAACCGTAGATTATAATAGTTATAACGAAGATTTGTCTTTGGTGAGACCTGTATATACGGCCAACTCGACAGCTCCTCTCAATAACCATCCTACCGCTACGACAACTTCAGTAACCGCTGCTGCGCCTGCTGTACCTCGTAGAACTGAGGTACGCAAAACAAATGCCCCAGTTGAGGCCTTACATATTAATCGCCGGCTCGATATGGTACTTGATACCATTGCTGCACAGAATCGATCCATCCGATATGCACCGGGCTTTCGCGTTCAGGTGTACGTAGGGAATCAGCGTAAAGAGGCTGATGCGGCTAAACTGCTGATTTCCCAGAATTTCCCGGAACTAAGTCCATATTTGACTTATAACCAGCCAACATATAAATTGAAAGTTGGCGACTTTATGCGCCGTATGGACGCAGAACGATACTATTCATCTATACGACGTTTGTTAGAGTCTGCACAGTTACAACCCGATAAAGTGGATATCCGCAGAAGCTTATTAATAAAATAAGTTAGCAATCTAGGTGTGTATTTATTTATTGAATGTTACCTTTAATTAAAGTGAAAAACATAGGGTATTGAATTTGTTATATCTGAATACTATGAAAAAAGCGTTAGTTACCGGGATCACCGGACAGGATGGGGCCTACCTGGCCGAACTACTCTTGGCAAAAGGGTATGAAGTACATGGAATCAAACGTCGAAGTTCGCTCTTTAATACGCAGCGAATTGACCACCTGTATGAGGACCCGCACGAAAAAAACGTGCATTTCAAACTTCATTATGGTGATCTGTCCGATTCAACCAATATTATTCGTATCATTCAGGAGGTGCAGCCCGACGAAATTTATAACCTCGGTGCTATGTCGCACGTGCGGGTGAGTTTCGATGAGCCGGAATATACAGCTCAAGTGGATGGAATTGGAACACTTCGTATTCTGGAAGCAGTTCGCCTACTTGGTTTGACAGAAAAAACCCGAATCTACCAAGCGTCAACGTCTGAGCTTTATGGTGGTGTTCAGGGCCATGCGCAATCAGAAACAACACCATTTTATCCTCGTTCGCCTTATGCTGTCGCTAAGCTGTATGGCTACTGGATTACGGTTAACTACCGCGAAGCTTACAACATGTATGCCTGCAACGGTATTCTCTTTAACCACGAATCGCCATTACGGGGCGAAACATTCGTAACCCGAAAAATCACCCGTGCTGTATCGCGTATTGGTCTGGGTTTGCAGGATAAAGTATATCTGGGCAATCTTGACTCCCTGCGCGACTGGGGCCACGCTAAAGATTACGTTGAAGCCATGTACCTGATTCTTCAGCAGGACGAACCCGAAGATTTTGTGATTGCTACTGGTGTGACAACCAGCGTACGGGATTTCGTACGGATGTCTTTCGCTGAAATTGGTGTTGAACTGGAGTTTGCCGGCGAAGGCGTTTCAGAAGTGGGTACAGTTATTAGTTCGACGAATCCTAATTTCTCCGTCGAAGTTGGCAAGGCAGTGGTGGCTGTTGACCCACGATATTTCCGGCCAACAGAGGTAGATCTGCTGCTCGGCGATCCAACTAAAGCTATGACTAAGCTGAATTGGAAACCGAAATACGATCTTCCTGCACTCGTAAAAGATATGATGACCGCTGATATTGATCTGTTCCGTCGTGATCAACTGCTAACCAGCAGTGGCCATCAGGTACTGAATTATTTTGAGTAGACATAAAAAAGACTCATTCGTGTAAATGAGTCCCCTCTTGTGCGGTCGGGTTCTAAAACCCGACCGTTTTTTATGAAAAAGGCGTCAAGTTTTAACTTGACGCCTTTTTCTATGTTCTCAATTAACCTTATACAGGGACCGCGTAGTAATACATCCGCGAACTGTTGGGATACATACCGATCAGCATCAGACCTTCACCTTCTTTTACAGCTGACATGATAGCCTGCAGGTCTTTCGTCGTTTTCACGTTCTTGCCATTCGCTTTTACGATAATGAAGCCTTCTTCAATATCGGTTTCGGCTAGTTTGCCATCCACGATCTTCTTCACCCGAACGCCACCCGTAACACCCAGTTGCTTGGCATCTTGTGCAGAGAGGTCTTCAAAACTG
>JANXVQ010000682.1 GCA_025351545.1 Spirosoma sp. | reverse complement strand
GTAACGTCTTCGGCAGTGCTCCCGCCTACTTTCTGCAAGCGCCGGTCGCCGTCTAATTCTGCCCGTAGCCGATTGATGTTGAGCAATTTAATCTGATCATTTACTTCGGCGTCGTACAGGCTTTTATTCAGTTTCATCCGTAATTGGTCGATGCCGTTTCGTTTCAGAGCCAGTTGATCATTCAGTTTTTCCAGCTCAATTTCGGTCAGGGATTTATCGAGGTCCATAATTGCCTGACCGGGTTTTACGGCTGTGCCGGGCGTGAGCAATACCCGCCGGATGCTGGCCCGAATGGGGCTGGTATAAATCTGCTCATAGGCGGGTATGACCTCTCCCGTTGCGTTGAGTGAATTTTCGACGGGGCCAATCTCAGCCGTTGCCGTCCGAATTTTGGCGGCATCGACGGAGGTTTTCAGGGCATTGCGCATCCAGATGACCACAATCCCCGCTGCCATTACGACGAGCACGACGATAAGCCATCTTCGATTACGAACGCGATTGGTTATGGCTGGGGCAAGTTCGGTGTCCATTTTTAGTGTTGTATTCCACAGATGGAAGACCAAACAACGTGCCAGCAGCTAACTCACTAATTATCAAATGTTTACTATAATTAAAGCATGAAGAAAACGTGCGAAACCGCACAGTTGATTGCGGTTTCGCACAGGCCGCAACACCCCCAACCCCCTATGAGTGCATGATTGAGTATTTTTTTCATTCTCACCGGGTTAAATCCCGGCGCAGTTCACCCGTCCTATGTTTTTGCGCCGGGTTTTAACCCGATGAGAATGAAACATCAGCGAGGTTGAGAATCGCAACGGCGAACCGTCCTCACATGGCAGATTTAAGAACCACAGGGGTGGGGCCGATGCCATCACGAAATCAACTTTGTCAAAGATTCCCGTTCATGCGTTTACGAAAGCGTTTCGTACCTTTTCAGCGCATATCTTCGAGAAAAAAATGATGAAAGTTAGCCTGACGATCCTTTTCCAATTCCTCTTTTGCATTTCTTACGCTCAGCAAAATCTTGTCCCCTACGTACATCCGCTGATTGGCACCGAAAAAATGGGGCATACCTATCCGGGGGCCACGGTGCCATTCGGCTCCGTTCAGTTAAGTCCCGATTCGGATACATTGTCGTATGAACTCAACGGCAAGTATAATGGCGATGTCTATAAATACTGTGCGGGCTATAAATACGAAGACAAAACGATTGTGGGGTTTAGCCACACGCATTTCAGCGGTACGGGCCACTCCGATCTGGGCGACTTCCTGATTATGCCCACGCAAGGGACTTTACAGCTTAATCCGGGCACAGCGTCTAACCCGAAAAGCGGCTATCGGTCAGCGTTTTCGCACGCCAACGAGGTGGCCGAAGCGGGATATTACAAAGTGAAACTCGATGACCATTCCATTGTCGCAGAATTGACGGCTTCCAATCGGGTGGGCTTTCACCAGTACACTTTCCCCAAGTCCGACCAGTCGCATATCATTTTGGATTTGACGCACGGCATTTACAATTATGAAGACAAAGTCGTCTGGACGTATGTGCGCGTCGTTAACGATACATTGATAACGGGTTATCGGCAAACAAACGGCTGGGCCCGCACCCGGACGGTTTATTTCGCCCTGTCGTTTTCCAAGCCCTTTAAGTCCTACGGTCAGAAGAATCTGGATAAAGTGCAGGTGTACAAGGGATTCTGGGGAAAATTTAATCAGACGAAGAACTTCCCGGAAATAGCAGGCAAGAAGATTCGGATGTATTTTGATTTCGATACGGAAGACGGGGAGAAAGTAAAATTGAAGATGGCCCTTTCGCCGGTTAGTCAGGAAAATGCGCTCGCTAACATGCAGGCCGAAATTCCGCATTGGAATTTTGAGCAAACAAAAGCCAGAGCACAGGCCGACTGGAATCGGGAATTAAACAAAATTCAGATCGACGCGTCGGAAACCGATAAAGTGAATTTCTATACGTCGCTGTATCATTCCTGCATCAACCCAACGACCTATATGGATGCCAACGGCCAATACAAAGGGCTGGATCAGGGCGTTCATCAGGCCAGCGGGTTTACCAATTACACCACATTTTCGCTCTGGGATACGTACCGGGCGTTGCATCCATTTTTCAATCTCATTCAGCCTTCCCGTAACAACGACATGGTGCAATCCATGATGCAGCATTACGACCAAAGTCCGTTGAAAATGCT
>JANXVQ010000679.1 GCA_025351545.1 Spirosoma sp. | reverse complement strand
ACACTCCAACTGCCGGGCCTTATGCGATTTCCCCCGTAATATGACCGACGATATGATTCGGGCGATTGCCGCCAAAGGGGGCGTGGTGCAGGTGAATTTCGTTAGCGATTACCTCAAAAAACCATCGGATGCTCACCGAGTTGCCAAAACTAAAATCAGAATGTCGCGGGTGGGCAAAGTTTCTTCGGCCGACATGGAGAGCCGGATTGCGGCTCTAAGCGATTCTGTTTCTAAAGTGTATGCGTCGGAGCGCGCCAGTCTGTCGGATATTGTCGATCATATTGATCACATTGTCAAATTAGTGGGCATCGACCACGCGGGTATCGGCTCTGACTTTGATGGCGGTGGTGGTGTCAATGGTCTTGAAGATGTAAGTCAGATCGAAAACCTTACGCTTGAACTGGTTCGCCGGAAGTATTCAGAAGCCGACATTGCCAAAATCTGGGGCGGCAATTTGCTGCGGGTACTGGGCCAGGCGAAGGTGGAATAAGCCCGTGGATACAGCGTCAAAAGTTGATGAACGCTTACCTGATTCCGGTATGCCTCGCCATTATCTACCTGATTTACATATTCGGCAATGGTTTGCCTGATTTTGGGCTTTCGGTTCATTACCGGGCGTAAAAGCCTTGTTCGCGAATGGCGGAGATAACGTCATGCTGGCCGGTTACCGGGTTTGCCCGTCATAAACTGGAGTTCCCGGTATGGCGATCTGCGGGTGGCCTACTTTTTTGGCATGCACGCCCTGCAACTTATTCCGTTATTCAGCTATTACATTGCCCGTCGGCCACGCCAGGTTATTTTATGGGCAACAGTCTATTTTTCTCTCGTTACGTTTTTGCTGGTGCAGGCGCTGGCGGACAAACCACTACTGGTTATTCTGGGCAGCTAACGGTAAAAAAGACACAGGGTCATCTTTGCTAAGAGACAGGTCTGCATAATGCCCTTTCACCATCATAACCGCAAACTCTTCCTTGCCTGATGAACCGTACTGATTTTCTGAAAACGTCTGCAATCGCCGGAGCCTCGCTTATTACTGATCCTGTTCAGGTGCGAGCATTTATTACCCGGAAATCCGCTCAAAAATATCGCACAGCGGTAGTTGGAGCGGGTTGGTGGGGCGGCAATATTTTACGCTGCGCTGTGCAGGCGGGCGAATCGAAAATAGTGGCGCTCTGTGATGTAGACAGTCGGCAACTCAAAAAAACCAGTGACGAGCTAAGCAAGCTGACATCCGATCAGCCTAAGCTATATCGGGACTACCGTGAAATGCTTGCGACGGAGAAACCCGAGATTGTTATTGTTGCCACCCCCGACCATTGGCACCCGCTCATTGCCATTGCCGCCATGCAGGTAGGGGCGCACGTGTACGTAGAAAAACCCATTAGCCATACGATCAATGAGGGTAAGGCAATGGTTAAGACAGCCCGGCAAACGGGCCGAATTTGCCAGGTCGGGATGCACCGACGCGTATCGCCCCATAATGTGTCGGGCATGGATTTCCTGAAATCGGGGAAGGCCGGAAAAATTGGCATGGCCCGTGCCTTTGTCTACTATCCGGGAGGAGAGGGTAAGCCTACACCCGACGGCGAAGCACCGCAGGAAATGGACTGGAATATGTGGTGTGGGCCTGCTCCGTTACGGGCCTATAATCCGGCTATGCACCCCCGAGGCTGGCGTAATTTTCTGGATTATGGCAATGGCACCCTTGGCGACTGGGGTATTCACTGGATGGATCAGATTCTTTGGTGGACAGACGAAAAACACCCGCGAAAAGTGTATTCGACTGGTGGGCGACCGATTAAAAAAGATAGCACCGATGCGCCTGATCATCAGGTTGCTACGTATGAGTTTGAAGGATTTACGGCTATTTGGGAACAGCGGGCTTTTGCTGGTAATATGGCCGAAAAAACAGACCCTAAACAGGCAGTAGGGGTTTATTTCTATGGGACCGAAGGTACGTTTCACATGGGCTGGATGGACGGATGGACCTTCTATCCGTCGGACCCGAAAAAGCCGGTTATCCATCAGGATGCCCAACTTAACAAACCCGACGACCAGAATATCGCGCAGCTCTGGGCTAATTTCCTTGACAGTATCAAAACCAACAAATTACCCATCTGCGACATCGAAGTTGGTCACCGGTCAACAAATATGGCCTTGCTGGGAATGTTGTCTATGAAACTCGGGCGGAGCGTTGAGTGGGATGGTAGCCAGATTCCAAATGATCCCGAAGCCAATAAACTGCTAAGCCGCGCCTATCGGGGCGAATGGCAATATCCGGTGTAAGGTGAAATGCAGTCAGTGACGAATGCTGGTTCGGGTACGTTAACGTCTAATTTATGGGCATCTGATTGCCTACTCCATGAATTCATCTAAACACAAAAATATCGTTGCCAGCGGTTCGATCTGGTTCTTACTGGTGTTTGCTTTTCTGCGGGTTAATGCTCAGACTACCAATCCGGTACAGGCTATTTTTCCGCCGGGAATCCGAATGATTCAGAATGTAGCCTATGCCGGAGATACGCTGAAAAAGCACCTGCTGGATATTTATCTACCTGCCAAAGCGGGACCAGGCACGCCCTTGATTGTGTGGGTACACGGTGGAGGGTGGATGCAGAATGATAAGTATGCAGACATGGGCTACATGAAGAACACGATTCGGGCAATTCTCGAAAAAGGCTACGCGTTTGCTTCTATCGACTATCGACATAGCACTACAGCCGCGTTTCCGGCTCAGATTCAGGACTGCAATCAAGCCCTGACGTTTTTGTATCGGAACGCTGAGAAATATAAGTACGATAAAAGCCGGATTGCGCTGATCGGGTTCTCGGCGGGTGGACATCTGGCTTCGTTGCTGGCCCTATCGAACAATAATCCGGTATCCGATTTCTACGCTGACCGGAAACCGGCTCCTTTTCGTATCAAAGCCGTAATTGACTTCTACGGCCCTGCCGATTTGCTGGCGATGATGCCTAGAAACGGCTCGCTGTCAGATAGTAT
>JANXVQ010000338.1 GCA_025351545.1 Spirosoma sp. | reverse complement strand
CGACTTTATTGGCAAAGAGGCTTTTGGTAAAGGCGAGCGCAAACCGCGTACTTTACAGAAACCCGGCACATTTTACGAGTATAATGATGTGCGAATCAACCGAATGGCACTTTCATTGCTGCGTTTATGGAAGAAGCCACTGCCCGATGTTGTACGCGACGAAATAATGAATCCAATTGGCGCGTCGGATACATGGCAGTACATTACGTATCCAACCGCCATTGCTGATGTAGATGGCAAGTCTATGCCTTCTGTAAGTGGTGGTACCCGATGGGGGGGTGGCCTGCGCATCAGCGCCCGAGACGAAGCCCGTTTTGGATATCTTTTCCTGCGGCAGGGGCGCTGGGAAAATCGACAAATCATATCATCTGATTGGGTAAAGCAAGCGACAACACCCAGCCCGGCTGGGCCGGATTACGGGTATTTGTGGTGGCTCAACACCGGCACGAGTTCCTCTGGCAAAAAAGCCTGGCCCGATGCACCAACCACCAGCTATGCCGCTCTTGGTGCTGGTTCGAACACCGTTTGGGTAGACCCACAACACGATATTGTCATTGTGTGGCGTTGGCACAATGGCAACCCAAACGAGTTGATCAAGCGGGTGCTGGCAGCGGTGAACGAGTAAAACTCCTTCTTCTTTAATCCAATTTCATATACAAATAAAGCTCTTCGACCTGTTTTCGCGCCCAGTCGGTCTTGCGCAGAAACGTCAGGCTCGATTTGATACTGGGATTACTCGTAAAGCAGTTAATTCTAATCTTCTGACTCATCTCTTCCCAACCATAATGAGCCACTAATTCGGTTAGGATAGTTTCGAGAGTTTTGCCGTGTAATGGATTATTGGGTTGTGGATTCATGACACAAAAAACGTCAATAAACTGGTACGCTGTATTCTTATTTACAAAGTTTACCTACTGTAAATTAAAGGTGACAAACTCGAACGATAATCAGTCTAAAGAATTAGAAGAGAGCACTTTTTTATATATCTACCATAGCCCTGATTTGGTCACCTGCTGCTAATTGCTAATGAATTTTGTGCTCTTTGATTGATTGGCAAAACAATTGCCATCCAAATCTGGATAAGTACAAAGGAAATTCGCTACTAATTACTCGGCATGCATACTATATTTGACAGCTATATGTACCAGGTTACTAGTATTACCTACCGTAAGTTCTGAAAATTTACTGACCATTATGCCTACTGCTGAACGAGAACGTATTTACGAACGAGCCGACAATAAAGGCTGGAAAAAATGGGGTCCTTACCTTTCCGAACGCTCCTGGGGTACAGTCCGCGAGGATTATAGCCCTTATGGTGATGCCTGGAACTTCGTTAGTCACGACATGGCCCGCTCCCGCGCCTACCGCTGGGGAGAAGAAGGAATTGGCGGAATTTCTGACAACAAAGGCCACATTTGCTTTGCACTCGCCTTCTGGAACCATAAAGATAACATTCTGAAAGAGAGGCTGTTTGGTCTGACTGGGCCAGAAGGAAATCATGGTGAAGATGTGAAGGAACTGTATTATTATTTGGACAGTACACCAACGCACTCGTACATGAAAATGCTGTATAAATATCCGCAGCAGGAATTCCCGTATAACAAATTAGTTATCGAATCCACGCGACGGGGCAGGCAGGAACCAGAATTCGAACTAACCGATACCGGAATTTTCGACCAGGACGAATACTTTGACATATTCATTGAATACACCAAAGCGGCCCAGAATGACTGGTTAGTAACGATTACCGCCCACAACCGCTCCTCTACAGTAGCTCCCCTGACTATACTGCCAACAATCTGGTTCCGTAATACCTGGTCGTGGGGATACGAGCAGTATAATGCCCGGCCGATGCTCAACGGTATTGCCAACAACCAGATTGAGGTGAACCACAAGCAGTTAGGAAAATATAAACTCTACTGCGAAGAGGCCGATGCGTTGCTTTTCTGCGATAACGACACCAATTCCGAACGTCTTTATGGTCGGCCTAATATGTCGAAATACACCAAAGACGGCATTAATAATTATGTTGTATCGGGTGGTAAAAAGAATTTTATCAACCCTAACCAGATAGGAACAAAAGCCTCCGCACAGTATAGCCGGAAAGTTCCGGCGGGCGGTAGTGTGAGCATACGACTGCGGTTCAGCGAGCAAACAACCCTGGCGCAACCCTTCGCCGATTTCGACGAAATCTGGAATAATCGCGTCAATGAGGCCGATGCATTTTATGCCGATTTGCAGCACAATGTTACCGATCCCGAATTGCTGTCTATTCAGCGGCAAGCCTACGCAGGCATGCTCTGGAGTAAACAATTTTATTACTACAACGTCAACGAGTGGCTGAAGGGCGACCCTAAAATGCCGGTGCCGTTTCAGGGTCGTGTCTATGCACGCAATGAAAACTGGCGGCATATGTATACGGCCAACATTCTGTCAATGCCCGACAAGTGGGAATATCCGTGGTTTGCAGCCTGGGATCTGGCGTTCCACACCTTAACGCTGGCCCGACTTGATCCGCACTTCGCCAAGCGCCAGCTGGCGGTTATTCTGCGCGAGTACTACATGCATCCCAACGGCCAGATTCCGGCTTACGAATGGAATTTCAGCGATGTGAACCCGCCTGTTCATGCCTGGGCAACGTGGAAAGTGTATGAAATTGATAAAGAACAGAATGGCGTTGGCGACGTAAATTTTCTGGAGCGGGTATTCCATAAATTGTTGCTGAATTTTACGTGGTGGGTCAACCGGAAAGATGTATCCGGCAATAATATCTTTGGCGGGGGCTTTCTTGGTTTGGATAACATTGGGGTGTTCGACCGGAGTCAGCCTTTACCTATGGGCGGGCGCATTGAGCAGGCTGATGGCACTGGCTGGATGGCTATGTATACGCTGAATATGCTACGGATTGCGTGCGAAATTTCGCTCACACGTCCCTCCTATCAGGACATGGCCAGCAAGTTTTTTGAGCACTTCCTGCATATCGCATCGGCCATGAACAACCTTGGCAAACAGAACATTAGCCTGTGGGACGAGGTGGATCAGTTCTATTACGATGTGCTGCACATGCCCGATCATAATGCCCGCTTGCTGAAAATTCGCTCGATGGTGGGACTTATTCCGCTTTTCGCCGTCGAAATTCTGGACGAAGCCTTGCTTTCGCAACTGCCTGATTTCAAACGCCGGGTTGAGTGGGTACTCACCAATCGCCCCGATCTGGCGTCGCTCGTTTCCCGTTGGCACGAGCCGGGTAAGGGCGAAACACATTTGCTGAGTTTACTGCGCGGACACCGGATGAAGATGATTCTGAAACGGATGTTCGATGAAACGGAGTTTTTATCGAAATATGGCATTCGTGCGTTATCGAAATACCACGAAAAAACACCGTATCAGTTTGAGCTAAACAGCGAGATTTTCCAGGTACGATACGTACCCGCCGAGTCTGAAATGAGCATGTTTGGCGGAAATTCCAACTGGCGCGGGCCTATCTGGTTCCCGGTCAATTTCCTGCTCATCGACTCATTACTGAAGTTTTACCAGTATTACGGCGACGATTTTGAGGTGGAATATCCAACCCATTCCGGTCAGATTATGACGCTGAAGGAAGCGACTTTGCAAGTAGCCGAACGACTTATCGATATATTCCGACGGGACGCAGCGGGTCAGGTGGCCGCTTTTGGCATAGACAGAAAAATGCAGGACGACCCACATTTTAAGGGGCTCTATCTGTTCTATGAATACTTCAATGGCGACAACGGCATGGGACTTGGTGCTAATCACCAAACTGGCTGGACAGGCCTGGTAGCCGAC
>JANXVQ010000337.1 GCA_025351545.1 Spirosoma sp. | reverse complement strand
TGCTTCCTTCGCTGAAGTTGGCGAAACGCTTGATTTCAAAGTAACGGAATTCTCAAAAGATGAGAAACGTATTATGCTCTCGCACACAAAAACTTGGCAGGAGAAAAACGAACCCGTGAAAGAACAGAAAGCACCGAAAGTTGCATCGGCGAAAACACCTTCTGCACCGGCTCAGCCTGAGCGTGGCGCTACGTTAGGTGATATCGATGTACTGGCTGCTCTAAAAGAGCAACTTGAAGGTCGCAACTAAGATAATTTGTTTTTAATGCATGTATAATGCCCCTGTCCTTTGGGATCAGGGGCATTATTTTGTGCCTGGCGTTTTCTGATAAAGGATAAAAGCGTATGTTTGCAGTCCCGAATGCTTGAACTATCATGTATCGGGTCTTTATATGGTTCCGTGGCCGAGTGGCTAGGCAGAGGTCTGCAAAACCTCATACAGCGGTTCGAATCCGCTCGGAACCTCATTCAGCATACATGATGCCATCTGACTAATTTTCTCGTGTGAGAGTTGGTTAGATGGCATTTTTATTTGTAATAAAGTTAAAAAACAGTTAAGAATAGGCAATGTGAGAGCTTGTTTTTAAACCCCGTTAATTAGAAAGAATATAAATAAAATGGGGGAACAAATAACTAAAGATCAATTTTTGCCTATACAGCAATCGTGTCGTACTTTTGGGGGCTAATAAAATGGCAGTGGTGCTTTATGTCAGTCAACTCAAAAAATATAGTTCATAAAATGAGTCGCTTCTACAAGCTTTGTGTGGCTATCGTTCTATCACTAGTATTGTTAGTTTCTAACAGCCAAGTGAAAGCGCAGGATGCAGCCACCGCTGGTGCTCCAGCTGCGGCAGCCCCTACGGGCGGTGGTGATGCCGAAAAGGGAAAGGCCTTATTTGTCAACAACTGTGCCCAATGCCACTCTTTAACAGAAGAGAAAATAGTAGGACCTGGCCTTAAGGGTGTCGAAACACGTACACCCGGTAAGGATTGGCTGCACAAGTGGATTAAAAACTCGTCGGCTGTAATCGCTACCGGCGATGCCTATGCAAACCAAGTGTTCAATGCTAATGGTAAAGTTCAAATGTCGAGCTTTCCAAGTTTGTCAGATGCTGATATTGATGGTATTCTGGCTTACATTGATCAAGCGGGTAAACCTGCGCCAGTTACTGCAGGCTTAGACGGTGGCGTAGTTAAGAATACGGGTGATGTCGGACCAGCTTCGGCTAGTGGCCCCTCAGAGCTATTCACCTTGGTTCTGGTTGCTTTGCTGATCGTTATGTTACTTGTGCTCGGCGTGTTGTTGGCAATCGTAACAATTTTGTCGAAAGCGGTAACACCAGTGGCAGTAGGTGAGGGTACAATCCCGGCCGCTTCATTGGGTCAGCGGCTTAAAACTGGTTTGTCGAGTACTTTCAATAACCCAACAGTGCGTTCAATAGCCATTTGGTTGTTCCTTTTAGTGGTAACGAAAGCTACTATTGATGGGGCTTACGGCGTTGGTATCCAGCAGGGTTATGCGCCTAAGCAGCCTATTGCCTACTCGCACAAACTGCATGCCGGTCAGTATAAGATCGATTGTAACTACTGCCATACAGGTGTTCAAAAAGGCAAAAATGCTACTATACCAGCAGCTAACATCTGTATGAACTGTCATGGCGTAATTAAGAAAGAATCGCCTGAAATTCAGAAGATTTATACCGCCATTGAGAATAATCAGCCAATTGAATGGATTCGGGTTCACAATTTACCCGATTTGGCTTACTTCAATCACGCCCAACACGTGAACGTTGGTAATGTAGCGTGTCAAACCTGTCACGGTGAAATTGAGAAGATGGAAGTAGTTGAAGCACGTTCATCGCTAACGATGGGCTGGTGTATCGACTGTCACCGCCGGACCGAAGTCAATACCAAAGACAACGCATACTACGATAAATTGGTGGCTCTACACCGGAAAGAAAGTAAAGAGCCGCTCAAAGTAGCGAATATCGGTGGTTTGGAATGTTCTAAATGTCACTATTAATTTGATGTATAAGGAAGACAAAGTGAGCGATTAACGCTTGGTTTGTTTCATAAAATACATTACTCATTTTAACCATTGCCGCATACAACACGCATGGAAAATACATCTAAACGGTATTGGAAAGGGGTTGAAGAATTACGCAATGACGCGACGTTTGTCAAGAACGCCAACAGCGAATTTGCTAACCCCGATCTAAGTGAATCGTCGAACGATCTGGATGGTCTGCTCGGTGGCTCAAATACCCAACGCCGTGACTTTTTAAAAGTAATGGGCTTTGGTATGGCGGCTGTTTCGCTGGCTGCCTGCGAAACGCCGGTTCACAAGGCCATTCCGTATATTAATAAACCAGAATTTACATTCCCATCGATCTCTGATTACTACGCATCTACTTTCAGCGAAGGGGGTGATTACGCAGCAATTCTAGTTGAAACACGAGAAGGAAGACCCATTAAGCTAGAAGGTAATCCACAATCGACTATATCAAGAGGGGGGACAACCGCGCGCGTTCAGGCATCTGTCCTATCACTTTACGATATTGACAAGCTAAAGGGAGCGAAACGTGGTGAAGCCGATATTGATTGGGCCACTGCCGACCGTGAAATTATCAATCAACTGAACTCAGTTGCGTCAAAAGGTAGTGCTATCCGCATCGTTACGTCAACGATCCTGAGTCCGGCTACTAAAGCTGTTATTGCTGATTTTGCCGCCAAATACCCGACTGCCCGTCATATCACGTATGATGCTAATTCTGTATTTGGCATTGTACAGGCAAACCAGACCTCATTTGGGAAAGCTGTTATTCCATCGTATGATTTTGGCAAAGCTGAAACAATTGTTAGTATCGATGCCGATTTCTTAGGTACATGGGTAGCTCCGCTCGAATTCATGGGCTCTTATGTAAAAGGTCGACAAATTGGGGCTGTTGGTGGTGGTAAAAAAACCATGTCACGGCATTACCAATTCGAGACAGGACTTTCTATGACGGGTGCCAATGCTGATTATCGAACCGCCATCAAACCCTCACAAGAAGGTTTGGTAGTAACTGCTCTGTATAATAAGGTAGCAGCCCAACTGGGTGGAACGGCTATTAGTACTCCATCAATTACAATTACCCATCTGGACAAAGCCGCTGCTGACTTAGCCCGTTCGCGAGGTAAGGCACTCGTGGTTTCGGGTTCTAATGATCCAAGTGTACAGACAGTTGTTAATGCGCTGAACAACTTATTAGGCAGCTATGGGACAACTATCGACATCAATACGCCGGTCAACTACCGCCAGGGTAATGACCAGCAGATGAACGCCTTTATTAACGAGGCAAAAGCTGGGCAAGTTGGTGCTGTACTGTTCTTTGGTGCTAATCCAGTCTACGATCATCCACGTGGTGCCGAATTAGCTGAAGCATTGCCGAAAATATCCTTATCTGTTTCCTTTGCTGACCGTGCTGATGAAACGGCTTCTTTATCAAAGTATATTACTCCAGCCCCTCATTATCTGGAAAGCTGGAATGATGCCGAACCCAAACAAGGCTTTTAT
>JANXVQ010000275.1 GCA_025351545.1 Spirosoma sp. | reverse complement strand
CTGATGTTTTGGGGTCGCGTCCCATGCGGGCAGTACCCATTTCATGAATCGCCATGCCTAAATAAGAGCCTCTGTCATAAGCTTTAACATTTTTAACGCCTGCTGATTCCAGCATTTCTTTCGCATCGTTCATCATGTCGATACGCATTTTTTTCTCATTTTCCTTTAGCTCGGCGTCGAATACGACCAGCGGCATTCCCCACTTATCTTTTTCGTTCTTATCGAGGTACATCCGGTTTTCGTGGTAGGGCAATGTCTCCCCAAAACCGCCTAAACCCATTGTCCACGGGCCAGGCTTGGTCAGCTCTTCTTTATAGTCCGCACCGAAACTCATTTCGGCAACATTACGCTGCCAGCCTTGCCGACTGCCACCGCCCTGATAACCGAATCCGCGTATATAATCGCGCTTATCCGTTCCGATATTGCGGTAACGGGGCACATAAATTCCATTGGCCCGGCGTCCGATGTAATATTTATCCAAATCGCCTTCCCAGTCGCCCGATGCTCCAATACGAAAATGGTGGTCCATCAGGTTATGGCCAATCTGTTCGGAATCATTACCCAAACCGTTCGGAAAACGGTTTGATTTCGAGTTCAGCAAAACAGAAGCTGAACCCAGCGTACTACCACAAACGAAGACAATTTTGGCAAAATATTCCTTGCTTTGAAGTGTTACGGCATCGACAATGCGCACGCCCGTAGCTCGCTTCTGGTTTTCGTCGTACATAATTTCCGTAACGACCGAATCAGGGCGGAGCGTCAACCGACCTGTTTTGGCTGCCGGTGGTAATGTACACGATTGGGTACTGAAATAGGCTCCATATGGGCAACCCAATGAACACTTGTTCCGGTATTGACACGGTGCCCGGCCAACGCCTAACTGGGCTTCACCGGCTTTAGACAGGTTGGCTACCCGACCAATAGTCATATTTCGACCCGGAAAGTTCTTCTCGATACGTTTGCGAACTTCTTTCTCCACACAATACATTTCCATTGGTGGCAAAAATTCACTATCAGGCAGTTGAGGCAGGTTTAGTTTTTCGCCCGAAATGCCAACGAACTTTTCGACATAAGAATACCAGGGCGCAACGTCTTTGTAGCGAATTGGCCAATCGACCGCAATCCCATCTTTGGCATTGGCACCGAAGTCAATATCACTCAGCCGGTACGACTGTCGTCCCCACATAATCGACTTTCCACCAACGATATTTGGTCGATACCAGTCAAACCGTTTCACTTCTTTGTAAAGAGAATCCGTATCCTTCATCCAATACGATTCGGTCATCTCATTATAGGGATAATCGCGCGATAGTTTTGGATGCGATTCCTTTTGAGCCTCCGTCAGCCGACCATTGTATTTGGTCTGCCACGGATCTTTCATAGCGTTTTCGTAGCCGGTTACGTGTTCGAGTTGATGGCCTTTTTCGAGCATCAATACGCGTAACCCTTTTTCGGTCAGCTCTTTGGAAGCCCAACCACCCGATATGCCAGAGCCAATTACGATGGCATCGTAAGTCTGGTCTTTTATAGAATCAATATTTAGATAAGACATATTTCTTGAATAAATGAAACGGGAGAAGACCTGAATGCGAATGCTTTTTGATTCACACATTTACCTCCTTACCACTGAATACTAATTAAAGTGCCCACGTTTTCTGACCGGGCTTGAGGGGCATGCAACCGTTGAATTGACCCGGTACTGGCAGGTATTCAAGCGTTTTGGTCGCCCCAATTTCAGATGTAAAGTAACCGGTAGTCGTCAATTCTTTCATTCGCAGAAAAAACGGCTTATCGTCAGTCATGGTCTGTTTAACCATCGCATTTTTCTGAGCCGTATCTAACGCCACGAATCCTTTACCAAACTTGGTTTTACTATCGGCATCCAACTTGGCCAGTCCGGCGTAGAACTGTTCCTGATCACTTTTAGGGTAGCAGTCGCGCATGACCCGAACAATGAATTTTTCGGCTCCGGCGGCTTTGGCTCCCGGTGTGGTGGTCGTTGGAATAATAATATCGGCTACCTCAGCCAACAGGGCTTCCTGGTCGGGCGAGACAACTACGCTTGGCCCCGTGTTGGTAACGCGACCCATAGCACCTGCCAGCGTGGGAGCCGATAAGATACCCCCCATCATCAGGGCGGCTCGGTGTAAGGCTTCTCTACGTTTCATAAATAGATAAATATTGTTTGGCTCAGAAGGCCTGCCTGGTTAAATATCCTATAATATTATAAAAATAAAGTCAGATAGTGAAACTCTCAATTAAGTTTAATTAAAAGCCTAAAGCCGTGCATAGATTTAATCTATGGCACGGCTTTAGGCTTTCTACTGAATCTACCTTACTCCAGCCTCACGCCTGAAGAAGTAAATCCTGATACCAGAAGCCAATATCCCACTTAGCATCGGACTGGTCTGTATTATCTGAAGAGGTATACATTCGTCGAACAACTTCCCCTTTTGTAAATAAAACGGGACTGGAAAAAACAGGACCATCGTAAACGAAAGAATGGTACTCGCCATTTTCGCCACAAGGATCAACGTTTTTGGGCAGGTCTTTTAGTAAATCAAGGTCTAGCTCGCGCCCTATAAATTCTGAGCTCAATTGCTTTTCATTGATGCAGACAAGCACCGCCCGGAAACCCAAGTCCACAAACTCGTGAATCAGCTCGGTTGTGTTCCGTTTCCACAGCGGAAATTCACCGATCAGATTTACTCGCTGCAATTGCGTTTCCCGATAAAGACGAAGATCTTCCAGAAAAATGTCGCCGAAGATCGAGTGTGTAATGCCTTGTTGCTGTAATTCCTGAAGCGTTATCTGCATTTGAACATTGTACTCTGCCATCGATACATTACCAGACAGACGCATAAATCTTAATGGAATTCCCAACCGATCGGCTTGAGCTTCCATCAATTCTGTACGAACGCCGTGCATGCTCACGCGACTATACTGCTCATTTACGTTTGTCAGTAAAGTCGTTATGTTCCACCGACCCGACAAAAGACTATGATATAGAGCGAGAGCCGAATCTTTGCCCCCGCTCCAATTCATAAGTGCCTGCTGTTGGCTCATCGGAAGTAAAATCCTGATGGAGCAATTTCGGCCTTAACAGAGTCGATCAATGCGCCCGTTGACTTATAACGAAGCACATAGCCTGCCTGTGCATACGATGGGATGACACTGCCATAAATTTGATTCGTTTGTGGATCAATACCCAGTGCGCTAAAGGACCGGGCTAAAACCTGCGTACCCGTTGCTGTAGTTGCACTAATTGGCAAATTGTAGGTTTTACCACCCAATGTATAATAGAACGACTGTTTGTCGGTACTGATGGTTACAGAACCGGGCGCTGCGGCAAACGTTAATCGTTTCGCAACGATTCGAGTTGCAGGGTCAATCTGAACCAGATCGTTGCCTGCCTGTATCCACAATTTGCCGTTCGCATCAAGTGCAATTGGCTCCGGTGTTGACCCAAAAGCGATACGTTGTTTTTCGGTATCGGTATTTAAGTCGATGATTAGTAAAGTTTTATCACCGCTGTAAGTGTTGCTGCCAACAAATGCTTCGGTCCCGGAAACGACCATTTTCTCAACACCTTTCACTGCCGGTATTTTTTTAATAACTGTGCTCGTATTTAAA
>JANXVQ010000244.1 GCA_025351545.1 Spirosoma sp. | reverse complement strand
TAATGTTGTCAGCATGCGTAACTTTGGTCCGAATTTGTTCGGTTAATTCTGGCAGAGTCATCTGATTTGGATTTCGTTGTTGCTAAATTAAACTCAGCCGCGAAAATAAGGTTTCTCACTCTCCTTTATGCGTTCTCAATTTTTAACTCTCCTTTGCATCCTCACTTTTCTTAGTTGTGCCTGGGGCTTGTCTGATGCAGTCGTATCGTTTGCACAAACAGACGCCGTTGCCGAAACGGCCTACGTGGAACGTGATCCCAAGGCACCAAAAAAAGACAAACAGTCGGAAAATTATTTTGAAGACCGCACTTCCGACGATGTTCCCATACCCGGCGACCCGGTGCAGATAAAGTCGTTGGCCATTGCGCAATTCGCCTATTCACTATTGACACTCATCGGCGCTTTTTTGATGTTTCGTCTGCGCCGGATAGGTTTCTGGATCTATGTAGCCGGGGTAGTCGTTGGCCTTGTGCTACCGGTTTTTCTGGTCGGTTTTGTGGCATTGAATACATCGTTCGGCGTATTTTTCAGTACACTATTTGGGGGATTGTACTGGGTTTCGCTGAAAGAAATGCATTAGTCGCTCACTTACCAGCAATATCCGCCGGACTAATTACGCTCACGTCAGTATTACTCACAAACGCGACATGCTTGCCATCTGGCGACCATGAAGGTGTGTTTATGGTGCCCTGACCACCGTAGATGTACGCGATCACTTTAGGTTTTCCGCCCGCAATGGGCATCATTCGCAGGTAAACGTGCTTGTATGCCGGATGATCGCCCGCCGTTACTTCGTCTTTCAGAAACGACAGAAAAACCATCCACTTACCGTCGGGCGAAATATGGGCAAACCAGTCGTGAAACTCCCCATCGGTAACGGCTTCCTGCTGGCTCCCGTCGGGTTTCATTCGCCAGATCTGCATCGTACCAGTCCGGTTGGAATTAAAATAAATATACTTTCCATCGGGCGTATATTCGGGGCCATCATCCAGCCCTTTGGTATCCGTCAGGCGAATTTCGGGGCCACCGCCAGCCGGCACTTTGTAAACATCATATTCGTTGTTGCGCGAGCCACAGAATACCAAATCTTTACCATCAGGCGACCAGCCGTGCAAGTACGACGGGCCTTTGGGCGTAATCTGTTTAGGCGTGCCTCCACCCACAGGAACTGTATAAATAATTGACCCGCCCAGTTCGCTCACCTGGCTACTAAGACCAACCATTTTACCATCGAAAGACAGCACATGGTCGTTATTATTGCTTTTGATATCGCCAGTATTGAGTACTTTCTCCTGACGACTGGCTATGTTGAGGGAATAAATCAGGCCATTACCATTGTAAACCAGCATCTTACCATCTTTTGTCCAGTTCGGAGCCTGAATAGAATTAGGAGCCGTATGAATTGTACTGCGCTTGCCGGTAGTCACGTCCAATAACTCCAGACGACTGGCCAGCTTCATCTGACCGGGTTTTTCGTCGGGGCTCACGGGCACGCTAATCCGAATATCTTCGCAGGTTGCCTTCTCAACAACATCCTTATTATGTGCGCTGATAAACAGCCCAACATAAAGGTCTTCGCCCAGGGGAACACCAGCCACCTCCCGCGTTTGGAATGGTTCGCCAAATTTGGCAGCCCGCATGGTGAACGTATTGCCGCGTCGCTCTAACTGGATAACATCGGCATGCGTAATCGTAGCGCGGTTTTCTTCAGTTTCTCCCCCAGCAATTCGCCGAAACTGAAGAGAGGTAAGACCATCGCCATGCACGGCGGCACTAATGTGCGGAGCAGCAGCGTCCAGACTGGCTCTGGCCATCCACCCGATTTTCCGGTGCGGGTCAACACCTTTGCCGACAAAATTCGCCCGGACGTACACAATAAAATCGCCCTTGATACGCTTCCAGACAAAGTGAAATTCGTCCTGTTTTGCCCAAATATTCGTACCCGAGCCGCTTATTTCATACGTCTGAGTAGCGGCCTTGTATGTAGTCGCGCCAGAATGCAGTACCGAACCAATATCAGTTTGGCCGTCAAAGACCCCGACTGGCTTTTTCTGCGAAAATCCGAAGTGGCTTAATGTAATCAGGAGGCTTAGGCTTAGTAAAAACTTCATTCGTTTTACTTATTTAGTGATAATAACTAATTTGAAAGACAACGCAGTCAAAAGAGATCATTGGGCAAACTTTACTTCATATACCAGGATAGGGAGGCATCATCAAAAACACCGAAGATGCTGTATTCTCTATAAATAAATTCATATCCAGAATCGACAATTAACCCGCTATTACGTTTATATACTAAAAACTCACTTATGAACGCGTTTCGCCTGACCATACTGCTTCTAGTCGTTTGCCTTTCACTCACCGCATTAGTGTCCAAAGCCGACGACCCCGATGTAATAGTGGGCAAATGGCTCAGTTCCAAAAAGAGAAATCAGGTTCAGATTTATAAACAGGGAGCTAAGTATTTCGGGAAACTTGTCTGGATGATGGAGCCTAATGATCCGGATACAAACAAGCCCAAACTTGACAAAGAAAACCCCGATGAAAAGCTCCGTAGCCGCCCACTTATGAATGTAGCCCTGGTGACTAACTTGACGTATAAGGGCAACAATATGTGGGGCGATGGGGAAATTTATAACCCCGAAGATGGTAAGACCTATAGTTGTGAAGTATCCCTAAAAGATGCCAACTCAATTAACTTGCGAGGCTATGTAATGGGCATTAGTTTCCTGGGCAAAACCAAGACCTGGACGCGGGTTAAGTAGCGATATTCGACAGTCCAGCAGGAATTTTTCACATTGGCTTATTTAAGTTTTTCGCCAATTATGTACCTGATAATACAATTTTAATTACGACATTCGCTCCATGACACCAGAACGCAGACTTGATCAAATGGAGCCATTAATGGCTGATTCGCTTCAAAAAATTGACCGTCTTATTGAGGGGCAGGGAAAGCTTGTTGAGGGGCAAGGACGGATTCTAGAAATAGCTACCCGTGCGGATCAAAAAGCAGATATAACAGCACACAAATTAGACATAACAGTACAAAAAGTAGATATAGTAGCAAAAGGAGTAGCCGAATTGACAATTTCTACGCAACGTCAATACGAGGATCTAAAAGCTGGCCAGGAAGCTATCATGCAGTACCTGCGGGAGAAACTCCCCTGAAATCGTAACTTAAACGGAACTCCCTACCACCCTTCAGTTAGTAAATTTGGTAGTGTGGCAGCCGCTGGATGTACCGGACTTCGCTACTTCATTATTCGATAATCCAGCGGGAGAGGTGATTATGCCGCGCTTCCAATACAATTTTGAAAAAACCACCCGGTAAGGCCGATACATCAATGGTGGCGGCTTCTGTTTTTGCGGGAACTTCAGCAAGTAATATATAGTCGTCCCGCTTTCCTTCTTCGAAATGATTGGTTGTTGAAACCCAGATTTTCACATTGCCCTGCGGCTCAACAGCTTTCCAGTTGAGCGTGATTTTCTTTCCTTCCTTTTTGACAACCGGCTCAATAATAGACAGTTTCCCCGTCAGCGGAACGCCGTCAAGTTCAAATTTTTGTTCTTTGGGAATAGTCAATTGCAGATGGCGAGCCAGCGTAGGCATGATGTCTACAATGGCAGGACTGTTCTTTTTAAATTGACTGTTCAGGTCTTTTGCATTGGTCACGATCCAGGTAGTCCGCTCCCGGTCCGACTGCCCGCCGTGATTTTTACCCGTATCGGCGCTCCGGCCGTGGTCGGTGGTAATGAACAGTTGCCAATCTTCGCCGAAAGTTTTCTGACGGTATTGAATAGCTTCCCACAAGCGCCCTATCTGCGCATCCATTACCCGAACGGCGTTATAAAATTGCTCACTGTCGCCGTATTTATGCCCCATATCATCGGTAAATTCCAGGTAAACCCACGACAAATCCGGGCTTTCATCGTAAATATAGTGGGCAGCCTCATCGACCACTTTCTCGTCGATCTGGTGGATGTATTCAGATTCTTTGTCGTGCGGAAAAAGCAGAGTATCCCGCTCAAGACCGTCGAACGAATAATCTATTCTGAGGTGTCCTGTCTGCGGCAAATCTTCGCCGATCAGCTTGGTTCGATTGTCGAGCCAAGTCGAAAATACGGCACTTTTTTTATGAGGATACTGGCTTTCCAAAAACCGAAATAGTGTCCAGTATGCATAGTTTGGGGCTTTTATACTGTTGTCCCAAACGTTATGCTTGTTTACCCAGGTGCCGGTAAGCAGGCTATTATAGCCCACAGCCGAAATGGTTGGGGTTTGGGAATACGTGCTCTTTTGCCCGCCAACATACGCTCGTGCGTAGCCACCTTCTTTGGCGATAGCGTCCAGGTTTGGTGTGTGCTGTTTTTCAATAACATCGGCGGGAATGCCATCGACAATCACGAATAAAGCCTTTTTAGGTTTACTCTGACCCCAACCGGATTGAGCAAAAAGCAGAAAGAAGCCAATAATCAGTTGTACGGCAGATGTCAGTTTCATAAGAATAAAGCCAGTGTTTCGCTAATAAGAAACATCGCCTGGCTAAGTAAGGCTCAAAATAAGTGTAGCCTGACTTATGAACGAAACGTTAACTCAAAACTTCACAACTTCATAATATGCCTCCTTGGGCTTCTCGTTTAAAAACCAATCGAATTGCCTCCATCAACCGGCAGTGAAACACCGGTAATGTATTTAGCCGCGCTGGAAGCCAGAAAAACAGCGGCCCAGCCAATGTCTTCAGGCTGGCCAAACTTGCCCATCGGCGTCCGACGCATAGCGCGGGCAAATCGGTCGGGGTCGCCACCCATAGCCGTCTTGCTCATGGCCGTTTCGATGAAGCCCGGCGCAATGGCATTGACCCGAACGCCGTTGCCGGAGAACTCCGATGCCAGCACTTTAACCATCCCTTCCACCGCCGATTTAGAAGCCGCATAAGCAACTACGCGATCCAGTCCGTAATAGGCCGCCATCGACGAAATCATAATAATGGAGCCGCTGGCGCGAGCCATCATTCGCTGGGCACAGGCGCGGGTCAGGCTAAAGACCGAGTTCAGGTTGGTGTAAACAATCCGGTCGAAATCTTCGTCAGTAACTTCCAGAGCCGATTTTTTCATATTAACCCCGGCGTTATTGACCAGAATATCTATTGGCCCGTGGGTGGCTTCGATACGTTCGACCAAATTGTCCAGTAAGTCACGTGCAGTCACGTCATTAACCATATAATGGGCTCGTTCTCCCAGCGCTTTGGTAGCGTCGATGAGCGGTTGTTCCCGCCGACCGGTTATAACAATAGTAGCGCCGGCCTGCACCATACAGCGGGCAATATCAAAGCCAATGCCGCTGCCTCCGCCTGTAATAAGGGCGAGTTTACCGTCGAGCGAAAAAACAGGTTGATTGGGTGACAATTGAGAATTATTCTGTGTATTTTGTATTTGCTCCACTATCGTAATTGATAAATATCGACTATGCGTTTAACGTCGTCCAAGGTTCGCTCCGGTTTTTTGAACGGTGCCGGAATAGGTTGTCGGGAATAGGTCTGAAAATACAAAACCCAGGCATCGCGCCACCATATAGCTTCCTTGTGCTGCGTAATTAACCGGCCCGTTACATCGGCAAAAATTTGTGGATCAACGGCTGGTTTTACCTGCGTCCATTGCTGCTGCATCCAGCCAACAGAATCGGCCCCGGTGTAAAATCTGGTACAGAGTTCATCCCAGAGCGTATGCCCGGTGCTTAGTTTCTTCGTCCACGGCACATGATGAAACCAGAGCAAATACGGCAGTGGACAGGTTTCTGGATTATTCCATTTTTGCTGTACTTCCGGGCTGTATTGGGCTAATGCGTTGCTACCCGTTGCGGTCCGGTCGAAGCCCAGTCCAATTGAATCGGCGCGGTGGTAATAAATGGCGGTCCAGTCGGGACGAGCGCTTTTTTCCTGCCAGGGTTCCGGGGCGAAGTGAACCCCCATCCAGGGACGCGACAACCCTAATGGCGTGTTATAATTGACATAAATATCCCGCGACTTCAGCATCAAGTCCGTAATAGTCTTGACTGCTTTCGGCTCGCTCGTGAGCGTCATTTTGACCCATTCATTAGCAATGGCCTCCGATGATAGGGTATGGTCCCACGCCAACCGGCCAAATGCGTACCAGTTCGCTTGTGCCATCGGGTTTCCCGTCCAGTTTCGATCGGCCCCGGTATTGGCCACGCCCGCAATAGCCGTTAATCCGTAGTTGTGTAAACTACCGTCTACTACGCTCGCTACGGTTGCCCCACCGGATGGTGAGCCTTTACCTTTTACGTACGTATCTGTCTCCAAACATTCTTTAAAAATAGGCGCTTCATACACCCAATGTGTAGCAAAACCCGTGTACTCCTGGGTAATCTGAAACTCCATCGACAAGGGCGTTTTGGGCATATTGCCGAACAAGGGTGAGAATGG
>JANXVQ010000236.1 GCA_025351545.1 Spirosoma sp. | reverse complement strand
ACACAGGACGACGTTCGTGAGGTCGTTCGCTATGCCGCAACAAAATACATTAATGTGGTGCCTGAAATTGAGATGCCCGGCCACGCGCTGGCGGCTCTGGCGGCTTACCCCGAATTGGGTTGCTCACCGCAGGGACTGGATTCCCGACCGTATCAGGTAGCCATGAAGTGGGGCGTGTTCGACGATGTATTCTGCCCAACCGAAAAAACATTCACGTTTCTACAAGACGTGCTGACAGAAGTGATAAGCCTGTTTCCCGGTAAATACATTCATATCGGTGGCGACGAATGCCCGAAGACAGCGTGGCGCCAAAGCGAATTTTGTCAGCAGCTTATCAAACGCGAAGGTTTAAAAGACGAGCGGGGATTACAGAGTTATATCATTAATCGGATTGATAAATTCGTCACGTCCAAGGGCCGCCGGATTATTGGCTGGGACGAAATTCTGGAAGGGAACGGGCCAACAATTCGGTTATCGCCCAAGGCTACCGTAATGAGTTGGCGGGGCATAAAAGGTGGGCTCGATGCTGCTCGCCAGCATCACGACGTAATAATGACGCCCGGGAAATTTTGTTATCTCGACCATTATCAGGGAAACCCGGCGCAGGAACCAATGGGTTTTGGTGGCTATTTACCGTTAACACAGGTGTATTCGTACAACCCCACGCCCCCCGAGCTATCGCCTGCCGACGCGTTGCATATTTTGGGCGTACAGGGCAATCTCTGGACGGAGTATATCGAAACACCTGACCAGGCCGATTACATGATTTGGCCCCGTGCAGCGGCAATCGCCGAAGTGGCCTGGACGCCTTTAGCGCAGAAAAATTACGACGATTTTGCCCGGCGGCTACCGACTTATTTTGACCGGCTGGCAAAGCTGAATGTCAATTTTTCCCGGACTTTTCACGACGCTATGCCCTCTGCCAAACCTACGGCTGATGGGAAAGTAGACATAACATTATCGGCGGATCAGCAGCCCGGCGGTCTGGCTCCCGAAATTCGCTATACACTGGATAACAGCATTCCATCGGGCGAGTCTCCCCGTTATGAAAAACCGTTTGTACTCGACAAATCAGCCACCGTCCGGCTGGCCACTTTTCAGACGGGAAAACCGTTGAGTCAACTGGCAAAAGTGCAAAAAGAATACATTGTCTCAAAAGCAACCGGCAAATCCTATACATTGCAAAAAGCACCCACCAGCGGCCGACCTGACAAAAATCATAGCCTGACCGATGGCACAACCGCTGGCATTGGCGGGTATGAAGTGGCGGGTGTCGTCTCGTTCGTTGGCGACTTCGATGCCCTACTCGACCTCGGCCAACCTGAACCGGTGCAGAGCGTTCGGGTAGGATTCCTGAAATATACCGCCAGGAATATGTGTCTCCCCAGGCAAGTCGAGATTTCCGTTTCCGATGATGGAAAGACATTCAGGTCAGTACTTATTGCCAAAACAAATGCCGCCGAAAACGGCAAGCGGGCCATTGTCAGATTACCGTTCGACTTCGCGGTTACCACTGCCCGCTATGTACGAATCATTGCCCGAAACGTTGGTCAGGTTCCGGCTGGTCTGCGAAATCCCGGCAAAACGGCTCAACTGGCCATCGATGAGATTGAGGTCCGGTAGTTGTGTATTTTGGTATATACAAACAGTAGTTTTGATCTGTTATTTGTGATTATTGCCAATAAAATCACAAATTCAGTCGGAGAAATAAGGTTAATCTACTGTTCCTGTCCGAAATGGTTGTTTTTCCGACAAAACGCGTGCTTCTTGTACGTATATCTCCTTCTTCATGTCTGAAAACCTACCGAACTCCCTTTCCTCAGCCAGTATAGCCACGGAACCAACAGAATTTAAACGCTCCCTGAGCCTACTCGACTCCACACTTATCGTTTCGGGGTCGATGATTGGCTCCGGCGTATTCATCGTCACCGCCGACATGGCTCGCAATCTTGGTTCATCGGGCTGGTTGCTGATGCTGTGGGTGTTAACGGGCGTTCTGACGGTGGCAGCCGCCCTCAGCTACGGCGAACTGGCCGGCATGATGCCCAAAGCAGGTGGGCAGTACATTTATATTCAACGCGCCTTCGGTCACCTAACCGGTTTTGTGTATGGCTGGACGGTCTTTATGGTCATTCAAACGGGTACGATAGCCGCTGTGGCTGTGGCCTTTACCAAATACACCGCCGTATTTATTCCCGCCCTTGGACCGGACAATGTACTGCTGGCCCTCGGGCCAGTTAAGGTTACGCTGGGCTCGCTATTCGCTATTTCGAGCCTGGTATTATTAACCTGGCTCAACAGTCGGGGTGTTCAGAGTGGGAAAGTGATTCAGAATGTGTTTACGTCGGCCAAACTTATTGCGCTGCTTGGGCTGATTGTTATCGGTATCACGATCGGGTTGAGTAGTGGCTTGCTGTCGGCTAATCTGACCGATGCCTGGTCTGCCAGCACAACCTCGGCTACAGGTGAGATACTGCCATTGGCCGGTTTCGCCTTAATGCTGGCTTTCGGCACGTCGATGATTGGTTCGCTGTTTTCGGCCGATGCCTGGAATAACGTTACGTTCATTGCGGGCGAGATCAAAAACCCACGCCGAAACATACCGCTGGCTTTGTTCTTCGGAACCCTCATCGTTACCACCATTTACTTTCTCGCTAACGTTTCTTACCTGTCGCTTCTGCCGCTGAAAGGCTTACCAACAGCCACCGATATTGTGGGCCGGGGTATTCAGTTTGCCACCGCCGACCGGGTAGCTACGGCTGCCGTCGAAACTGTTTTTGGAAATATAGCCGTGGCAATCATGGCCGTACTGATTATGGTATCGACATTTGGCTGCAACAACGGCTTAATCTTGGCCGGGGCACGTTTATATTATGCAATGGCCAAAGATGGGCTATTTATTAAGCAGGCATCGCATCTCAACAAGAATGCCGTTCCGGGTCGGGCATTGTGGTTACAATGCATTTGGGCGTCGGTGTTATGTTTATCAGGCAAATACGGCGACCTGCTCGATTACTGTACGTTTGCTTCGCTATTATTTTACATCGTCACCATTGCCGGTCTGTTTCGTCTCCGGCGTACAGAACCAAATGCCGAGCGGCCTTATCGCGCTTTCGGTTATCCAGTTATTCCGGCCCTGTATATCATTGCAGGTGTAACGATTTGCGCAATTTTGCTTTATACCAAAACATTCAATACCGGTATGGGATTGCTCATTGCCGGTCTGGGAATTCCGGTTTATTTCCTGACGAAACGGAGTCAGCGGGCCGAGGCATAATAGATTGCCTGATACTCTTTTTGCAAAATGCTGAATGCCATAACTATTGCGGTTATGGCATTCAGCATTTTGGCTATTGGTGATTGCCTTCCTTTAGCTAGCTATCCGTAACTATTAAGTGTTCTAACGGTTTGTCAGACAGATGCTCAATACCCGACGAATGGCCGAATTTCAGGAGAGTGAAACCCTGCGCATGGAAACGTTTAGCGACGGCGTTTTTGCAATTGATATTACACTGCTCACCTTTCAACTTAAAGCCCCCAGCCTGAAAGATGCCACCTCTACCCATAACCTGGCGATGGCATTGCTCAATCAATGGCCAAATTATATCGCTTACTTTGTTAGTTTCGCGACCATCTTCATTATCTGGCTGAATCACCACCGGATGTATAATGTTATTCGGCACAGCGATTCCCGATTTATGTTTTATAACGGGCTATTATTGCTGCTGGTCAGCATTGTACCCTTCACCACATCCTTGCTGGCCGACTATATCAATACCCC
>JANXVQ010000234.1 GCA_025351545.1 Spirosoma sp. | reverse complement strand
GCCAGGTCTATCTGTAGGGATAGTTGACTTGTTCCGGCGGTTGGCACAGATGAAAAACGGCCGTAGGTTAACTGGAAACCCCGTGCCTGCACCGACACACCAAATGAAATACCCGTTGCCGAGAAGGCGGCTCCGGTTCCCGTGGTAGTCAACTTGCCTTCCTGCTGTTTCTGGTGATTATAGCCTATCAACAAATGCACGTTTCGATGAATTAACAGTTCGGCACTAATAATTAGATGGCGGGCTATTTTCTCCGTCACGCTGGTGGCTTGCGGAATGGGATTGCCGCTGAGATCGTAGCGGATATTCAGATTTGGATCGTAGTAACTGATGTCGAAACGCTGGAGGTGGTGCGCCGTCAGCGTTAGGCGAATGGGCGCGTGCTGGGGTTTGATGGTCACGCCCGCTTGCAAATCAAAGGGCAGATCGGCATTGAGCGGACCGTAATTTTTGACCAGATAACCAACGTTTTTAGCCACCAGCCCGAAGGTTAACTCTTTTTTGGGATGTCGCCAAACGCCACCAAAATCAGCCAGAACGCCAAAAGCGGAGTACATTTCGATACTCGACCCAACCGCTTTGATCGTTGCGCCCAGCGTAAAATTGCCTTCTGTGCGGGCATGTGTAATACTCAAGGCGTAATCATTGGCGGAGAACGTGCCGAGTGTGTTGCCCACCGGATCGGTCATGGTAAACTGGCCGTAGCTCAAATACTGTAAGCCAGCCGCCCACCCGGAATGACCCGGTTGCTTGCTTTTTATGGGTAATCCATATTGTAACGTGTAATATTTTGCCGCTGCCAGATAGGGCATCAGGCTGATAGATAATTGATTATTGCTAACGGAGTCGGCCAGCGCGGGGTTGTTGAGATGATATGAACCATCGGGACTTGTTGCCGTAGCGACCTGACCGCCAAGGGCAGCCACGCGAGCGTGCGTTGGCAGGTCCAGAAACGAAAAGATGCGTTGCCCGCCAATTGGTTGAGCAAGTGCCGCCGGGATGGACGCAAGAACACTAATAAATAAGTAGAGAAGAAAACGCAAAGGGTCAGGCTGCGATTGTGCGGGACAAAGGTCAGAAAAAAAGGGGTATTACGTACTCAAAAGCTAAACCCAATTTTTACGCCATACGAAATACTGATGGCTGCATAGGGTGTGGTCGAAAATAGATTGAATAAACCACTCGGTTTGTAATAGAAAAATCCGTTTTGTGGAATTGGTATTTGTTCGAGCGAACTCCAGCGAACGCCAAGGCCACCGTAGAAATCAGCCAGTAGTCGATTGCTGTTGGGTAGCAGTCTGAACTGACGACCAAATTTGACATGACCAGCCCAAACTTTTTTCGATATGGGTGCCGAATACAGTTGGTAATACTGGCACGGACCTGTATCGCAGCCAAGGCCAATGGTGCCATTTTCGCGGGCGTTGACTTGCTTGTAGAGTCCTTCCAGAGCAATATAGGAGCCGAGTGGGCCGCCATGCCAGTAGTATCGCCATTCGGCCCGACCGCGCCATATTTCATTATCACTATAGCGGGAGTCCTGGGTAGTCCGCCAAAGGTTCATACCCAGCCAGCCATACCCAAACTCAGCTTGTATGGACTGATGCTGACCCACCAATCGTTCTATGCCGAACTGAATGGTATTGTTGGGATCAAACAAACTGAGCGGAGCAAACTTAACCACCCAGCGCTGGCTCTGTTCTGCGTCGATGGTAGATAGAGGTAAAGGCAGAAGTTTGCCAATTTGTGACTGTGCTACCGATTTTCCTCCTAAAAGCCACGCTAGTAACCATAAAAGACGAATGTTTTTCATGGCTGAACGGGAAGTTTACTGAGCAATTTCAGGTGCTTCAAATCGGCATAACTGTACTGATAAATCCCATCCGGCCCCGTTACAATCAGGCGTTTTTGAGTTGGAATAACATCGTAGGTTTTTGTACTGTCGAAATACTGCACCTCCCGAATATCGGCTGGATTACTGATATCCATTACCCGCAACCCATAATCGCCTTCGCCAACAAACAATAATGTACTATCGGCACCCAGACCGTGCGGGTTTTTCATCGGATAACTTTTCAATAATCTGGGCCTGGCTAAGTTGCTAATGTCAATCACATCCAGACTGTTGATGCTGATCGCCTGATTCCGGCAGTTGGTGCCGCTCCGGAGGGTTACGTAGGCATAATTGCCCTGAGCAACTACCGGATCGCAACTCAGGATATGGGTATAAAGACCAAGCTGTTTTGGCACACTGGGTTGCTTGATATCATAAATATACATCCCTGTTTGAGTGCCAATAAACAAATTCTCGCCGTATGGAAAAATCGTTTCTACACCAAACCCAAGGGGTATTTTACTGCCCGTTTTTGGATCAGTGCTTTTCGAAATATCGTAGGCTTGCAGGGCCGTGTTGCTTACGGTATAGAGCGTGTTACCGCTTATGGTGAATCGGGCTGTTGACCCACCAATCCCCGAACCTGGCGACAATGAATCACTGCTGCCTTTATCGCAAGCGGTAAATAAAAACAGTAGAAGGATGAGGCAAAGGGTTGATTTCATGAGGCTTGGGCTTGAATGTTGATTGTTGTAGGATATGTGGCGTTTATGGGTTCTGTGGTGTCAGTTTCTTTTCTGTGGTGTCGGG
>JANXVQ010000231.1 GCA_025351545.1 Spirosoma sp. | reverse complement strand
CCAGTGATGTCCTCAAAATCGGCCGTATTGTTGGTCAGAATGGGCAGGCTATACAGGAGAGCTGTAGCCGCAATAATCGAATCGCCAAGTGAACGTTTGCGTTGCTGACGCAGGCGAATGGCTTCAGTGATAATTTCGTTGGTGATTGGCAGTATTCCAACACTATTCAGATATGTTTCGAATGTCAACTTGTCTTTTAGTGTCAAGCGACTAAATCCTAATACCTCGATTGTAGATATAAGCGAAACCTGAACAATGTTCTGATTTGTTTGGAGATATCTGGCTAAATGGACATACTCAGGTTGCACCGAGTAAATGATAATGTTGCTATCTAAGATCATTCTTCGCGTCCATCAAGTACCCGATCCCAACTTCGAATCTCCCGTTGCCACTCAGACGCATCACCAAACGACTTACCGGCTCCACCAGCCTGAATTATGCGTTCTAGTACGTCTTTCAGTGAGTCTCTTTTTGACTGACTTTGGGTTGTATTTCTCTTCTCAATTAATCGCCCGTTTAGTCGAGGCAGCAATTGCATGAGCAAGGCTTCGTCTTCGGGTGTATCAATTTCAATGACTAACTGACTCATAAGTTCTCTCGTTTTTCAGCAAGATAACAAAATCAAACCGGATTTACTTCCGTCAAATTGGCCAGTCGCAGACTCACCGCCCGCTTGTGGGCATCGAGCGATTCGGCTTCGGCCATTGCTTCCACAACGGGGCCAAGCGCCTTCAAACCTTCAGGTGTTATGTGCTGAATAGTGATTTTTTTGACGAAGCTATCCAGCGAAACACCGCTGTAGGCTCTGGCAAAACCATTCGTCGGCAGTGTGTGATTTGTGCCCGATGCGTAATCACCTGCCGATTCGGGTGTGTAGTTACCGAGGAAAATAGACCCGGCATTAACAATTTTCTCGGCTACAGTTTCGGCATTTTCAACGCTCAAAATCAAATGTTCGGCTGCGTAAGCGTTCAGTAAATCAATCGCGTCGGTTTCGTTTTCGACCAAAATCGCCTTGCTGTTTGCTAAGGCTTTTGCGGCCAAATCCCGCCGGGGCAATTTACTTAACTGTGTTGGCAAGACTAAGTTAACCATCGTAACGAGTCTCTTACTGGTCGAAACAAGCAACACCTGGCTATCGGCTCCGTGTTCGGCCTGGGAGAGCAAATCAGCCGCGACAAACGCCGGGATAGCTGAATCGTCGGCGTAGATGGCAACCTCACTTGGTCCGGCGGGCATATCAATGGCAATACCTTCTTTCGCAATCAACATCTTCGCAGCCGTAACATACTGGTTTCCAGGCCCAAAAATCTTATAAACCCTCGGCACAGATTCTGTCCCGTAGGCCATTGCGGCAATGGCTTGCGCGCCACCAATGCGAAACACTTTTGTTATGCCAACGAGTTTGGCCGCATAATAAATAGCGGGGTGGTTGCTGGGCGTACAAAGGACAACCTCCCGACAACCAGCCAGTTGAGCCGGAATACCCAGCATCAGAACCGTACTAAAGAGCGGTGCTGTGCCGCCAGGTATATATAGGCCCACCTTTTCGATCCCGACACTTTTACGCCAGCACAATACACCCGGCATAGTTTCGATTTTCTCAATCGGCTGTTTTTGCCGTTCATGAAACAATCGAATGTTCTGATACGCTTGCCCAATAGCCGCCTTCAGTTCATCGCTTAGCTGGCTTTCGGCCGCATCGAGCTCATTCTGACTAACAACTAATTGACTCACAGTCAAGCCAATGCCGTCAAATTTCTTCGCTAACGCAATCAAAGCCGCATCGCCCTCAGCGCAAACCTGAGCCAGAATTGGGGCCACAGCCGCTTCAATCTGTTGCGTTGACTGCACCGGGCGAGCCAGTAGCGCGGGCCATTCGGCACGGTCGGGAAAAGGAATGATATTCATAAATGATGGAGGAAAGCCCCCAAGCCCCCAAAGGGGTGTCAGGACACGGCACAAATCTACCTTCTAAAAAATCACAGACAGTCCTGACACCCCCTTTGAGGGCTTGGGGGCTTTTAATAAATCATTTTTTCGATTGGAATAACCAGAATTCCTTCGGCACCAGCGGCCCGAATGGCTTCGATATTTTCCCAGAATTCGTTTTCGTTCAATACCGAATGCACTGAGCTCCAGCCCTGAGTTGCCAGTGGCGTTACAGTCGGGCTTTTCATACCGGGAAGCAACGCCGTAATCTTGTCGAGGGCATGGTTAGGCGCATTCAACACAATGTATTTGTTGTTTTTTGCGGCCTGAACCGACTTGATACGGAACAGCAACTTATTGACCAATTCCTGTTTATCGGCATCGAGATTGGGGCGGGCAATCAGAATAGCTTCGGAACGAAAAATCGTTTCGACTTCCTTCAGACCGTTGCTCAGCAATGTACTTCCCGAGCTGACGATATCACAAACGGCTTCGGCCAGGCCAATACTAGGCGCAATTTCCACCGACCCACTTATTTCATGAATTTCTGCCCGAACACCCTGCCCAGCCAGATAATTACTCAACAAATTTGGATAAGACGTCGCAATATTTTTCCCTTCCAAATCCTGAACACCGGCCCAGTCGGTGCCGCGTGGAATGGCGATGGACAGGCGACATTTAGAAAAGCCTAATCGGTGGACAGTCGTGACCGGACGACCAGTTTCAACAGCTACATTCTCACCCACGATGCCCAGATCAGCGACGCCATCTTCGACATAACCAGGGATATCATCGTCGCGAAGGAATAGAAATTCGGCCGGAAAGTTTGAGGAAACGGACTTGAGTTTGCCGGTGCCGTAGTCGAAACGGATACCACATTCTTTAAAAAGCTGATACGAATCTTCGCTCAACCGACCGGATTTTTGCAGGGCAATGCGTAATATAGAGGACATTAACGGATATACGATGTACGAATTACGAAGTATGGGTTACCAGACACATTCGATATTCGTTGATTATCGGCAGAAGCAACAGCCTGACGGCAATTGTGCCAGAAGTGGTTGATTAAATCAGGGGGCAAAAATACATCAAAACGGAGTGGCCCGACAATTCGATGGTTCGACTTAGGCGCGTAATTAGCAGCCGCGATGATAGCGACAATGTCGGAATGGAGAATGA
>JANXVQ010000230.1 GCA_025351545.1 Spirosoma sp. | reverse complement strand
TATTTATGAATAGGCCAAAGGTAATTTTTTTGCGTGTATGAGCGAAGTTATAGGGTTTATTTTCAATAGATGAACGAAGGCAATCCTATCCGATGCCTTCTGAACTCTACAAACTGTTTCAACAAACCCAGTTGACGGTCGTCGGCCAATCAAATCCACTTTTCTGGAAAACGGCTTATAATGGTATGCATTCAGCTAGTAAAAACTATCGGCAGGAAATTCAATCTTTAGCGGCCGATTGAGGTTTAAGCCCGTAACAAAAGTGCCAGCCTGATGATCGTTAACATACTGTCTTTGTCGTAGAGCTAGGTAACCAGCAGGAAATAATTGACTCAGAAACTGCATAACAGGGTATTCTCTTTAACCGGAAAGTAAGCCATACTATCTGCCATGATTCGTTTGATAAAAAAAACTGTTACTTTTGGCGTCGTTTGACACAGCACTATAGTTACATGACCATATTAGGTATTTCTGCTTTTTACCACGATTCGGCAGCCGCATTGATTGAAGACGGACGTATTATTGCCGCTGCTCAGGAAGAGCGATTTACCCGTAAAAAACACGATCCAGGTTTTCCGACTGAAGCCATTAAATACTGCCTTCAGTATAGCGGGGCGGATATCAACAAACTCGATGCTATAGTATTTTACGACAAACCTCTGCTCAAATTTGAGCGATTGTTAGAAACTTACTACGCTTTTGCTCCCCAGGGTCTTCGGTCGTTTCTGATGTCAATTCCGGTCTGGCTCAAAGAGAAGTTGTTTTTGAAGCGACTCATCCGGGAGGAATTAGAGAAATTGGGTTATGACCCATCCAAGAAAGTAAAACTGCTTTTCCCTGAACACCATCTTTCACATGGCGCCAGCGCATTCTACCCATCTCCGTACAAGCGGGCGGCTATTCTGACCATTGATGGCGTAGGCGAATGGGCTACGGCTTCTATTGGTTTGGGAGAGGGTAAAAATATTTCAATCCTGAAAGAATTGCGGTTTCCGCACTCGTTAGGGCTATTGTATTCGGCGTTTACGTACTTTTTGGGATTTCGCGTTAACTCCGGTGAGTACAAACTAATGGGGTTGGCACCCTATGGTGATCCAACATCGCCCGATGTGGCCCGGTACATGGCTGTTATCAAAGAGAAACTAGCCGACCTGCGGCCTGATGGCTCTGTTTGGCTCGATCAGTCCTATTTCGACTACGCCACCGGCCTGAAAATGGTGAACGAAGAAAAATGGGCTGAACTGTTCGGTTTTCCGAAACGACAGCCCGAAGACGAACTTCTTCCTCAGCATTGCAATCTGGGATTGGCCATTCAGTATTTGACCGAAGAGGTTGTCATGAACATGGCCCGCGAAGCCAAACGCCTGACCAATGCCGATGCGCTGGTACTGGCGGGTGGTGTGGCACTTAATTGTGTCTCGAACGGAAAGCTACAGGCATCCGGTATTTTTAAAGATATATTTATTCAGCCAGCCGCGGGTGATGCGGGTGGCGCGTTGGGCGCGGCACTGGCGGCTTACCATATATATTTTGGTAAAGAGCGCGAAGTAACAACCGAGCGTGATGCTATGCGGGGTTCGTATCTGGGACCGACATTTTCGGACCTGGATGTTGAGTTGATGGCCAAAAAATACAAAGCTGTCGCCACGCATTATACCGATTTTGATGAGCTTAGCCGCGATTCTGCCAAATTACTGGCAGACGGTAATGTGCTTGGCTGGGTACAGGGCCAGATGGAATTCGGGCCACGGGCATTGGGTGGACGCAGTATCTTGGGAGACCCCCGGAATGCCGAGATGCAGAAAAAGCTGAACCTGAAAATTAAATACCGAGAGTCGTTCCGACCTTTTGCGCCATCCGTTTTGGCCGAAGATTGTGCCGAATATTTCGATTATGATGGTATCTCTCCGTATATGTTGCTGGTTCATCCAGTAGCGGAAAAACGCCGGACGCCGGTGCCTGCTGACTATGCCAGCTTTCCGCTGCGCGAAAAACTCTATTACCAACGGTCTGACTTACCTTCTATTACGCACATCGACTACTCGGCTCGTATTCAGACGGTTCACAAAGACACCAATCCTCGCTATTATCAGTTAATTGATTCATTTAAGCAACTAACGGGCTATGGCGTAATTGTCAACACCAGCTTCAACGTGCGTGGCGAGCCTATCGTCTGCACTCCCGATGATGCTTACCGTTGCTTTATGCGTACCGAAATGGATTATCTAGCCGTTGGCAATTATCTGTTCGACAAGCGTAAACAACCTGAATGGCAGGGAAGTGATAACTGGAAAGAAGAATTTGTTTTAGATTAACAATCAATCTGTTTTAATGCAATCAAAACTCGTTTCCAGTGTTGTTCGCCTGTTCTTGCTGGGATTTTTGACCTTTATTGTTTTCTACGGCGATCATTTTGGGGTTAGCTTCGATTTTCCACACAAAGGATTATTCGATAACATATATGTCCGTCTGGCCAAATGTTGTCTCTTCCTGCTGCTTATTATCGAACTGTTGCGGGTGTATTACTACGGTGTTGTTAAAAACCCAAAACCACCAAAACTGATTGGCAACGTAGCTACTCTGTTTGTGCCGCTCATTGTCTTGATGTTTTTTGTGGAGATGGCATTTATGTTTATCGCCCAGAGTCAGGAAGGGGGTCTTACACTAGCTTCGCATATTTGGTTTGAACGCTACTGGCCTCCCATGACGGGCGATTACCGCGATACACCCAAAACGGATACGCTTGGTAAAAAGACGGTTTTAATTGTGGGCGATTCGTTTACGGCGGGTCATGGTCTGAAATCGGCCGATGAGCGATATGGTAACATTCTGAGCGAAAAGCTAGGCGACAAACACTATGTGACGTATAATTTGGGCATATCGGGCTCGGACACGCGTGATGAATATGCCCGCCTGGTGAAGTTT
>JANXVQ010000185.1 GCA_025351545.1 Spirosoma sp. | reverse complement strand
CCAAGCGTATGCGCGACACCCGTTTCGTAAAACACGTTTGGGTTTCGATCTGTAAAGTCGGTAATAACGGCTTTCGACGTAAAAATCAGATCGAACACGTCCTGAATCAGAATGCTATTATCCCAAATATCGTCGGCCCGTTTGCAGTCGATACCAAGCCGGGCACACACATTTCGAATAGCGGCATATGTGCCGGAGAATTTACTTTCAAAAGGCATCATGACCGATAAGACATTCGACTCAACAGATTTATCAGGAATACGAAATACATCTGGTGCAAACGTAATGATACGTTCGGGCGTAACCGTTTGCACGGTCGAGACAAAGTCTGACACTTCGCGAACAGGACGATTCAGTATTGCTTTCTTTGCCTCTACAAAGTGCTCAATTTCATACAAGTTGCTGCTGCTTTCGCTAATCAATTTTGACAGAACCTGCAAGCTATTACCCTCATAATCATCGTCTTTAAAATCCAGACCACGTAATAGCCGAGGATGATCTTCTATCAGCTCAAGGCTATCGGTAAGATACGCCACCTTGATCCAGTCAGACTTTGTGAAATGATCCTGAATGAATTCATGTAACGCAAATAACCGGAGCATGCTCTGCTTGTTCTGCCTTGTCATAGAGCTGACAAAAGTTAAATTATAATACAACTATCATATATTAATACAATTATATTCAATTTTCATATCACAATCAGTAACTGAATGAAAATTTAATAAACTAAAAAAGCCATTCCCGAGGAAATGGCTTTTAAATCAAGTTAATAAGGCTAACTAAAACTGCCAGCGGACAAAGGCTTCCATCGCTTCGTACTCGGCCAGACCAAGTCGATTATAGAGGCCAGCCGTAGCTCGGTTGCGCTCTTCGGCCCGTTGCCAAAACTCCCGCGAATCGGTGCCCTGATACACAACGCCATCTTTTTGAGACTGGTGCTTGAAAATACCCAGGCGCTTTTTCGTTACCTGATCGGGCGACATTGGAACAGCCATCTCAATTTCGTGAATGTCCCACTCAGCCCAGGCACCCCGGTAAAGCCAGATCCAGCAGTCTTTCATGAAATCCTGATCCTTCAGGCGACGAACAGATTCAAATATGGCGTCCAGGCAAACTTTGTGCGTACCATGCGGATCGGCAAGATCACCGGCGGCATAGATTTGATGCGGTTTGACTTCTTCAATCAACGACATTGTAATCAGAATATCTTCTTCGCTAAGCGGTTTTTTGGCCACAGTGCCAGTTTCGTAGAACGGCATATTCAAGAAGTGCGCATTGCTAGCCGGAATCCCAACAAACCGGCAGGTAGATTTAGCCTCGCCCATCCGAATTAATCCTTTCACATAGCGCACCTCAGAAGTGTCCATTTGAGAATCTTTTTTCTCGCGTAATGACTCAGCCGCATCCTGAAAAATCCGGGTGGCTTCGGGGCTGTCAATGCCAAATTTCGTATTGAAGTCCACTACGTAATCGGCAAAACGAAGCGCTTCATCATCAGCAACGGCAATGTTGCCGGAGGTTTGATAGCCAATATGAACCTCATGCCCCTGATCGCGCAGGCGCTGGAAGGTGCCGCCCATTGAGATAATGTCGTCATCGGGGTGTGGGCTAAAAATCAGGCAGCGTTTGTGAGCAGGTGTAGCCCGTTCCGGCCGATTGGTATCGTCGGCGTTAGGTTTACCACCTGGCCAGCCCGTAATAGTATATTGAAGTTGATTGAAAACGTCGATGTTAATGTCATACGCCTGGCCGTACTGGGCCAGTAAATCGCTCATCCCGTTATCGTTATAGTCCCGGTCGGTCAGTTTGAGAATAGGCTTGCCAAGCGTCAATGACAGATGGGTGACTGCCTTTTTCTTCATTTTGTTGTCCCACAATACCGAATCCACCAGCCAGGGTGTTTTCATACGGGTCAACTCCGAGGCTGCTGCCTGGTCGATGACAAACAAGGCATTCGGGTGCGTTTGCAGGTACGAAGCCGGATTCAATTCGGTTACCAATCCTTCGACTGCCCCCCGAATAACGGGAGCTTTGCGCTCACCCCACGCCAGCAACAACACACGCCGGGCGCTCAAAATACTCGAAACGCCCATTGTGATCGCCTTGCGGGGAGTTTTTGGCAATCCACCAAAATCTACCGAAGCCGCTGCCCGC
>JANXVQ010000158.1 GCA_025351545.1 Spirosoma sp. | reverse complement strand
CGTCAGGAAGTTGCAGGAACGTAGTCAGATACGAACCGTCGAAACTGTCTAACCGGGCCCAATCATTGCCGTTGAGGTTAGCTGGATTCGCCAGCGTTTGCAACGAAAACACGGCATCAAAAAACAGGTCGGAGTTTTTGGGCATGTCAGCATACACCGCCGTGACGGTATAGAGCGTTTTGCCAAACTGATTATTGAGCGTCAGCGTTTTGCCCAGCGGCTTTTTATCTCCAAAATATTTCTTCGCCTGCGCCTGTGATAGTGCTGCTGTGTTGGGTTGGATGAGCGCCGTAGCTGCCGTCCCTTGCACGAGCGGAAACGTGAAAAGCGTAAAAAAACTGGCATCGGCATAGGCTAATTTTTCTTCCCGAAAAGACTGTTGAGTGCTGCCATCTTTCCCGTCGGCCAAACGCACAATACCGCTAGCCGAATGCCCACCCACACGGCAAAAATCCCGTATTTCCGGAAATTCCTGTTTAGCCAGTGGTGCTACGGCCGGGGCCATATCGGTCCAGATGTCGCCCTCACGGGTTTGGGTCAGCACCCGGTAGAGCGTTGGTAGATTTTTGTGAAACCCGTTGGCGCTGCGTTCATAAGCGACATATTCCAGAATGAGCACGAAAGCCGCAATACCGAGGGCTAGTCCTGCAATGTTGATGAGGGAGAACACCCGGTTTTTTTGCAGGGTGCGCAGCGCGATTTTCAAGTAATTGAGAAGCATAGGTCGAGAGATTTTTTTATGTAGCGCCCGCATACTTGCGGCTCATGAACGTCAGCAATTGTAAGCGTTTAGCCAAAGCCATCCGGGGTGTGAGCCGCAAGTATGCGGGCGCTACATTATTCAGAACGTAGTGATTTTACTGGATTCATCAGGGCGGCTTTGATGCTCTGGAAACTCACCGTTAATAGTGCAATACTCACCGACAGCAGACCCGCCAGGGCGAATATCCACCACGTAATGTCAATTTTATAGGCGAAGTCCTGTAACCAGCGGTTCATCGTGTACCAAGCCACGGGCACCGCAAGCACGATCGCGATGGCAACCAGTTTGAGGAAATCTTTCGAGAGTAGCGCTACAATACTGCCGACTGATGCGCCAAGCACTTTACGCACGCCAATTTCTTTGGTCCGTTGCTCGGCTGTGAACGTAGCTAATCCGAACAGACCTAAGCAAGCTACGAAAATGGTTAAGCCAGCAAAAATGCCCAGAATAAGGCCAATTTTCTGCTCAGATTTGTAGGTATCATTAAACCGGTCATCCATGAATGAGTACGTAAAAGGCGCATCGGCGGCAAGCTGATTCCACTGTGTTTTCAGGGAAGCTAGTAACCCCGAAATGTCTTTGGTTTTTACTTTTACAATCACCGTTCCTGTGTTGTGGCCCAGCATCATGATTAGCGGGGAGATACGCTCGTGCAGGGATCTGAAGTGAAAATCTTTCACGATGCCAATTACCCGATACGTACCCTTACTGCCTTCGTTGTTGGTGTTGGTGATGGTATGCCCTACTGCTTTTTCGCCCCAACCGAACGTTCTGGCAGCAGTTTCATTCAGAATCACCCCCGACGAATCGGTGCCGTAGGCTTTGGAAAAATTCCGACCGGCGGCCAGTTGCATGCCCAATACGGAGATGTAATTGTAATCGACATCGTAGCGAATGGTCTTGACCAATTGGGTAGAATTGGTTTCGGGATAGACCATGAAGTTATTATTATTGCTGGGACCGGCTGGCAGATACCCGGACATACTAACGTTTACTACCCGGTTATCCTGCATGATTTGATTGCGGAATACGTCTTCTTTCTGGCCCAGCAGCCAGGTTTCGGGTAACACCAGTACCTGGTCTTTGTCATAACCCAATTTCTTGTTCTGGATGTAGCTGAGTTGCCGATACACCACAGTCGCGCCCACCATCAGCGAGATCGAGATGAAGAACTGAAAAATGACCAGGCCGCTACGTAGTCCGATGCTGTTTTTGCCTGATGTAAATTTCCGGAATGCCGTACCGCCTTTCAAGACGGTAATTGGCTGGAACGACGATAGGAAAAAGGCGGGGTAACTTCCGGCCAAAACACCGACCAGTAAGCCCAATAGCAACAGACTCGGTAATGTCCAGATAGTAGCCGTAAAATTTAGTGTCAATTCTTTGCCAGACAGATTGTTGAAGAGAGGCAACGTTAAGTAAACCAATCCAACGGCCAGAATCAGCGCAATGGCCGTTAGCAGGAGCGATTCAATCAGGAATTGATTTGCCAGCGCCGATTTTGCCGAACCCATTACTTTTCGAATGCCCACTTCTTTGGCTCGTTTGGAAGCGCCGGCCGTCGACAGGTTTATGAAGTTAATGCAGGCAATGAGTAGCATAAATAGCGCACTAGCCCCAAAAATGTAGATGTATCGAATATCGCTCCCCGCTTCCAGATTATGCGTCATGTCTGAATGCAGGTGAATGGCCGTCAGCGGTTCCAGAAAAAGGCCGACATCATTTCCTTTTTTTCGAAATTGTGCCATACTCATACCAAACGCCTTCTGCAATTGTGGAGCCATGTACTTGTTCACTACATCAGGTAGTTTGGCTTCCAGTTGATGGTGATCGTAGCCTTTGGGCAGGACTAGGTAGGTGTGAAATTCGGACGTCATCCAGGAAGTCGATTTGGCATCCGGGAAGCTGGCCATCGATACAAAAAGGTCGAAATGGAAGTGCGAACTGACGGGCACTTTATTCATAACGCCAGTAATTTGATACGTAGTATTCCAGTCTTTAATCGTTAAGACTTTGCCGACAGGGTTGTCGTTTCCGAAATATTTCCGGGCCATTCCCTGTGTGATAACGGCCGTGTTTGGGCGAATTAAGGCTGTTTTAGCCTCGCCCTGGAGGAGAGGCAGCGTAAATACCTGAAAGAAATTGGAGTCTACGTAGGCGATGGCATCATCCTTAAATGTCTTATCACCAACCGTAATGAGGGGCGCACCGCCCCGGCGTAAACGGGTAGATTCCAACACCTCAGGATAATCGGCTTTGAGTGTTTGTGCAACGGGTGGCATTACGTGCGCTTCGTTCATTCTTCCGCCTTGAATCGACCCCTTGAAAACGACGCGCACAATCTGGCCGGCCTTTTCGTTGAAGCGATCGTAGCTCAGTTCATCCAGCACGAACAGGCTGATGACCATACACGTAGCCAGTCCGAGGGCTAGCCCAACAATATTGATGGCTGAGAACGCACGGTTGCGAACCAGATTCCGCCAGGCGATTTTTATATAGTTTTGTAGCATCATTTTATTTTTGTAGAGACGCCTGTTTGCGTCTCATTTAGCGTCAGCAACACTGGATTCATCAGGGCGGCTTTTACGCTTTGAAAACTTACTGTCAACAGGGGGCCATAGGTCGGGAGAACATGATCGAAAATGGATTGGCTTCGGCAACGAATATATCATCCTCATTGAACGAGTTTTCGCCATAACGTATCAAACCGCCATTATCGATTGTCCGCACAACCTGTTCGGTCTGTGCCAGTTTCAACGAGGGCGTCCCATCCGACAACAGGAAGGTTCGAGTAACGCGGTATATACGGTCAGCCCTGGTATTATAGCGGTCGTAATTCAGTTCATCTTTTACATAAATCGCAAAGAGCAGAAAGCACGCCAGTCCGACAGCCACCCCCGTGGTGTTGATGAAACTGAACGTTTTATATTTCCTCAAATTATGAAAAGCGATGAGTAGATAATTGCGTAAAATAATAGATACGGGATTTGGCGCCATGTCAAGCTGTCCAAATGCTGTACCAGAAAATCAACTGTCTGATTATCAATAAAAAAATTTACTTTTATTGATAAGATTGTCCGCAAACGGACGCAATACGTACAGTTGCGGACAAGGCCATGACCTGATTTTTTGACTGACTGTGCTTTTGTATGATTCTGTTTGTCTGTGAATAGAGGAAGCTCGTTATGATTTCGCAAGCGGATGAGGTAAGAAGATAATTGTAGTTTTGGATATGGATAAACAGCAGGTAGATTTCTTATTCTTGCTATTCGCTTCGCAAACTCGATTACTTATATCGGGAACTCTCTTGAAACTTCGCAGGTAGAATTAATTGACACGTAAAGGCAGACGTTTATCTCTATAGGTATTTTTTTAATAGGGAAGGGGTGAAGCCGGAAATGGCGAACCGCGACGAAC
>JANXVQ010000146.1 GCA_025351545.1 Spirosoma sp. | reverse complement strand
AACAGCAATATGGTTTGCATCTGTTCGCTTCATTTTCTTACCTTTGCACCAGGTTACTGCCAGCACACACTCGACGTGCCGGTTAATTACCTTCTCAACTAGCGGCACGTTTATGTGCCGTTTTTCATAAGAGAATTAATCTATTAACTCGATAGAATTTATAATTTATGCAACCACCGATAGTCTCTACGACCGGTTTGGCCAATGATCCACTGACACCAAAATCGGCGCTAGATCTAAATGGCCTGACTATCAATATTCAGGGAGATAATGCATCGGTACAAGCCGATGTATTACGGTCGGCCTTCCCAACCGCAACCGTGCAAACGGGGATCTCCCGCCCTTTGCTGCGAAAGCGTAACCGCACTGAAATTGCGATATATTTTTTTTCGGCTCTTGCCCTGATGATCGTAGGGCATCTTTTATTTAACTACTTTACACTCAACCGGCTGACACTCATTGCCAGTACGATTGATTTAACGCCCGAATTTTTTTACTTCATTCTGGCCGGATTTGTAGCGCAGATGATTGATGGCGCTTTAGGGATGGCCTACGGCGTAACCGCCACAACCTTTCTGACGAGTGTAGGCATCAGCCCGGTATTTGCAACAGCCAGCGTCCACAGTTCTGAGATTTTCACCAGTGGCGTATCGGGTTACATGCACCTTAAGTTCGGTAATGTAAACAGCCGACTATTTAAGGTTGTCCTGATTCCGGGTGTTATTGGGGCTGCACTGGGTGCCTTTCTAATTGTGAAACTTGCCGATGTTAAGGTCATAGCCGACTATTTATCACCTGCCATATCTGTTTACACAGCCATTCTGGGTATTTTGATTCTTAAGAAAGCCCTGGCCAAGCCCACAAAGAAAAAACCCATTAAACATATTGGCTTGCTGGCGTGGTTTGGCGGCTTTGTCGATGCCATTGGTGGCGGTGGCTGGGGACCAATTGTCAATTCAACACTGATTGCTTCGGGGCGGCATCCACGCTACACCATTGGCTCGGTCAATCTGGCCGAGTTCTTTGTATCGTTTGCCTCTTCGGTGGTGTTTGCTTTGTATGTTGGATTGGGCAATTACGGTATGGTAATTCTGGGTCTTATTCTGGGTGGCATGATTGCCGCTCCCATTGCCGCTCATTTATCCCGAAGATTACCCGTCAAAACCATGATGATCCTCGTCGGAATTGTGGTTATACTCGTAAGTTTGCGCAAGATTATCAAATTCTTTTAATCAATTAATGTGAAGTCGGTTTCTCAAAACCGACACCACCAATAATGAAAAAACAGACCAAAGCCATTCGCATACAGGCAGAGAAATCGCAGAATCGCGAGCACTCCGTACCTCTATATTTAACATCGAGTTTTGCCTTTGAGAGCGCCGAACAAGGTAAAGCACTTTTTGAGGAAACAGAGGAAGGCAATATTTACTCGCGTTTTTCAAATCCCAACGTAACGGAGTTCGTCGATAAGGTTTGCATGCTGGAAAATGCCGAAGATGGCATTGCAACAGGTACAGGAATGGCCGCCGTATTCGCCAGTATGGCCGCTTTGTTAAAATCGGGCGATCATTTGGTCGCTTGTCGGGCTTTGTTCGGATCAGCGCACCAGATTATTACTCAGATTTTGAGCAAGTGGGGTATCACACACACCTACGTAGATGCCACCGCCACCGAAGCCGAGTGGGAAGCGGCCATGCAGCCAAATACCCGCATGGTCTATTTGGAAACGCCTTCTAACCCTGGTCTGGAACTCGTCGATCTGGAGATGATGGGGCGGCTAAAGCAGAAATACGGTTTTATTTTAAATGTGGACAACTGCTTTGCCACGCCAATTCTGCAAACGCCAATTGATTTTGGGGCCGATTTGTCGGTACACTCAGCCACGAAATATATGGATGGTCAGGGGCGCGTATTGGGCGGTATCGTTGTTGGCTCGAAAGAACTGATTCAGCCGATTCGCTTCTTCGCCCGGCATACGGGACCTTCCTTGTCGCCGTTTAATGCCTGGATTCTGTCGAAAAGTTTAGAGACGCTGGAACTGCGTATGGAACGCCATTGTCGCAATGCGTTGCAACTGGCCGAAGCGCTGGATACACATACAGACGTTGAGCGTGTATTGTATCCGTTCCTTCCCTCCCATCCGCAATATGACTTGGCGAAACGGCAAATGAGTGCGGGCGGAGCCATCGTAACGATTGAACTGGACGGTGGTTTTGAGCGGGTAAAAGCCTTTTTCGATGCGCTGACAATTCCAACACTGTCATCGAACCTCGGCGACTCGCGCACGATTGTGACGAATCCGAACACGACAACACACGCCAAACTAAAACCCGAAGAGAAAGCCGCACTGGGTATCACACCGGGTCTTATTCGTATTTCGGTTGGATTAGAAGCCATTGACGATTTAATTAACGACTTCACGCAGGCAGTAGAAAAGTCAGCAGAAGTAGTTAAGGAGAAGGTAGTATAACGTATGACTCATCTGGCAGGCCAGGTTATCGAGGAAAAGTTTTACTACCATATAATTACTCAGATTCCCTAAACTGGCCCTTCATGATACGTCTCACTGCTTATGTTACCTTGTTTCTACTGGCCCAATTCACTTACGGCCAGATGCCCAAAAAGCCACTTCGCGTGGGTATAGTTGGGCTTGTTCATTCACATGTTCACGGCATTCTGAATAAGGCCTTCAAGCAACCGGGCCAGACAGACATTGAAATCGTCGGTATTGCCGAACCCAATCGGGAACTGGCCGAACGGTTTGCCAAGCAACATGGATACAGTATGAGTCTGATTTTTTCAACCATCGACGAAATGCTGGATAAAACCAAACCCGAAGCGGTTACCGATTTCGGACGGATTGTCGATCATAAAAAAACAGTTGAAGCCTGTGCTCCGCGTGGTATTCATGTGATGGTCGAAAAGCCGTTGGCAACGAGTTTCGCAGATGCTAAGCAAATGGCCGCGTTGGCCAAGAAGCATAACATCCAGCTCCTGACCAATTACGAGACAACTTGGTACGGTAGTAATCACAAAGCCTACGCGCTGGTAAATACAGAAAAATCTGTTGGCGACCTGCGTAAAATCGTCGTTCATGATGGGCATCAGGGACCGAAAGAAATCGGCGTCAATAAAGAATTTCTGGACTGGCTAACCGATCCTGTTACCAACGGCGCGGGGGCTTTGTTCGACTTTGGCTGCTACGGTGCCAATCTCTCGACCTGGCTGATGCATAATCAGCGTCCCTTGTCGGTATTGGCTGTTACACAACAGATTAAGCCAGACATATACCCTAAAGTAGACGATGAAGGAACAATTATTCTGACTTATCCAAAAACGCAGACTATTATTCAGGCATCGTGGAACTGGCCATTCGCCCGAAAAGATATGGAAGTATACGGGCAGACAGGCTACGTTTTCACGGTAGATGGCACCCGAATGCGCATCCGGCTTAAGGATGAAAAAAGCGAGCACGCTGCCGAAGCCACGTTAGCTGATTCTCCCGCTACCGATCCGTTTTCCTATCTGGCAAGGCTCCTGCACGGCGAAACTAAACCCGATGAATTAACGTCATTAGAAAATAATGTTATCGTCATGGAAATTTTGGATGCCGCCCGGCAATCGGCCAAAACGGGCAAGGCGGTAAAGCTATAAATCATTGACAATGCACAACTGACAGTTACTAAACGACAGTCCTTTGCGCACAAATTGGGACAAACAAAATGATTGCGGAACCAACGTATACACTCGAAAGCTTGACCGGCCAATTACACGGTCTGAGCAACGTGGAAGCCTTACG
>JANXVQ010000126.1 GCA_025351545.1 Spirosoma sp. | reverse complement strand
CTTCACCGTACCGTCGAACTGGTCGCGCAGGACGTGCAGAATACGAGCCACGCCTAACAAACTAGCCGTATGCGCATCGTGTCCGCACGCGTGCATAACGCCCTCAACTGTGGATTTATACGGAATATTATTCGCTTCGTGGATGGGCAACGCGTCCATATCGGCCCGCAACCCAACAACTTTCGATGGCCCTGAGCCGTCGCTCTTGCGACCTTCAATAATAGCCACCAGGCCCGTATCAGCCACGCCTTCCTGTGGAGTTATGCCAATGGCTTTCAGTTGATCGGCCACAAAGCGGGCGGTATTATGTTCCTGAAACGATAGTTCAGGGTGCGCGTGCAGGTGTCGGCGAGTCTGAACGATATCAGCCGCGTATTGCCGGGCGAGAGATTTGATTGAGTCGAGCATAGGTAATGCGATGGTGCGGCATTCTGTGGGGAAACCGCAAGTAACTCGCTATAAAATGCGGCTTTCCAGCCACGTTACTGTGTTGTTATAAACTGATAATCGCTGACAACCGTTTCCAGAAAGGCCCGATTCGACAAACTACTTTGAACACCGGTCACTTCTTTAATTTTATCAGCGGTACGCATCAATACACCTTCATCGCCCTGATGAAGACTTTGACGAACGATACTCATATCCCGATCGGTAAGTACCCGTACATCAGGAAACTGTACCGTGTAATTTTCGGGTAAAGGTCGAATCAATACATCGTCTAACGAGACAGCAGGTTTGATTTTGACAACAGTGGTCCCGGCGGCAATATCGCCCAGACGTTGCCCTTTGCCGTTAGCGGCCACCGTAACAATGGGAACAATACCACCCATAAACACGACCGACTCAATCATACGCAACAACCATCGGAGCAGGTAAGCGCCCAGTCCCGGCTGCGATCCATCGAGCATAACAACACGAATGCCCATCGTTATTTTACCAATGCTTCGACCGTTTAGCAGCCACTCCGACAACAAATCATAAAATACGATCGGCGAGAGTAACAGTATAGTGTAAAAAGTGCCGGGAGTTATTTTTAGACTGGCAGGTATGCCCAAGACCAATAATGACCAGCCGAAAATAACCAAATAGTCAGTCATTGCTGCCAGAATCCGGTCGCCAATGCTGGCGGGTTCATATTCTACAAAAACGTTTTGGGAGGTGCGGATGGCAACAGACATGTACATAAATCAAAACGGAGCCGCCCATGTGGCCGGCCCTCAAAAGTCGTAAGTAAGGCTGTGAGGTCAAAATATTTCCCATAAAAGAGACATAAGTCTTTCTTAAAACCAGATTTTTAATCCAATTTAACAACCTTTACATCTATTGATCAACGACCAGCGGCTTACTGTATGCGCGAAGCTCTTTTCATTAAACGCAACTCCGACAAATGGCGGGACGTGGAGCAAAATCCAACGACAACGGCTGACCGGGCAAACCCCGACGAGTTGGTAGCCAATTTTGTGGAATTGACGGATGATCTGTCGTATGCCCGAACATTTTACCCCGACTCGAACGTAACGCGTTATCTCAATGGCCTAACCGCACAAATGCACCGGGGCCTGATGCAAAACCGGCGCGACGACCGAAGTCGGTTTATTACGTTCTGGAAATACGAGTTACCTCTGCTCTTCCGACAGTCGCACCGATTACTGGCGATATCAGCGGGTATCTTTCTGGCGGCTGCCATTATTGGCTGGGTGTCGGCAGCCCACGATAAGACCTTTGTGCGCTTGATTTTGGGAGACAGTTACGTGAATATGACGCTCGAAAACATCAAGAAGGGCGATCCGCTGGGTGTGTACAACAGCAGCGATCAATCGACAATGTTTATCCAGATTACCCTGAATAACATTTATGTGGCCTTCCGCACATTTATATTCGGACTATTTGTGTCCTTCGGCACGATGGCGATGCTGTTTTACAACGGTATAATGCTGGGCGCGTTTCAATATTTCTTTCACGAACGAGGGTTGCTTCTCGATTCAATCCTGAAAATATGGGTTCACGGTACACTCGAAATATCAGCGATCATCATTGCGGGCTGTGCCGGGCTAACGGTCGGAAACAGTCTACTGTTTCCGGGAACCTACTCGCGGCTGGAGTCATTCAAACGGGGCATTAAACAGGGGCTAAAAATTGCCATCGGACTCGTGC
>JANXVQ010000125.1 GCA_025351545.1 Spirosoma sp. | reverse complement strand
CGAGCGTGTCGGGTTTGAGAACCCGACGCCACGACACCACAAGCAAGAACCCGACACCACCACGCCACTAAATCAAACAACTTCTTATATACACACAAAAATAAAGATTGCCGGTCATTTTCACCGATTTAAAACACCACTATATGATTCCTGCGATTGATGCGGCTAGGTTTTCTATCTTTAGCCTCTCACTTACAGACACTTCCTCTACGAAAATCATTCTCCTCTGGCTACACTGCCTATTTATACTTTTATCAGCACAAACAATTAGCCAAACATCCAGCCCGTATGAGCGCCGGGACATGTTGATTCCTATGCGCGACGGTGTCAAGCTGAACACTGTGATCTACACGCTTAAAAACAGCAAAGAACCGCTGCCTTTTTTGTTGACCCGCACACCTTATGGCGTCAGTCAAACCGAAAGCCCGGAGCGTATTCCGTACGTAAAAGACATGGCCGACGACGGCTATATCTTTGTTTATCAGGACATTCGTGGGCGATACAAATCGGAGGGCACTTTTGAGATGCAGCGCTTCACCCGTAATAAAGAAGACCCGCCGGCCAGACGTACTCTCCTGGGAAACGGAAATACTACAGGAAGATGTGACAGTAACGGGCGAAGTCTGGGCGAAACTTTTTGCCGCCACCACCGGCAGCGACGCCGACTGGGTTGTCAAACTGATCGATGAGTATCCGGCTTTTTATCCGAAAGAACCTGCCATGAGCGGCTACCAACTCATGGTTACGAATGATGTTTTTCGAGGTCGGTTCCGCAACAGTTTTGAAAAATCTGAAACCATTCAGCCGAACAAAACTGAAACGTACACAATTGATTTACACACGATTAATCACGTTTTCAGGAAAGGTCACAAGCTGATGGTACAGCTGCAAAGCACGTGGTTCCCAATCATTGATCGTAATCCCCAGAAATTTGTCCCTAATATTTTCGATACCAAAGAGACCGATTATCAAAAAGCCACTCATACCATCTTCCGCTCGGCAACCTATCCCTCGCATCTGGAATTGAGTGTGGTCAAGAAGCGATAATTTTCATAATTCAGGCTTATACAGAACTAAAGACGGGCATGAAAGCGCCGGAACACTGGTGCTGTTTGGGCAGGCCCTACTTCGTGAATGCATTTTGGTGTAAGCTTCCATTACACAATAGTGAGACCCAATGGTCTGACAGAGCCGGAGCCTAATCAGGTCAATCAGTCGTTTCTGTACAGAACACCTACTTCTGTTTGAGGCAAGTTATTTTTTTTTATCAACATGACCCTTAAATAGTATTTGTTCGGCGCCCTTCTGCGTTACCCTAGCATGGGACTCTTTAATTTCTTGACCAGCGACATCGCGATTGACCTGGGAACGGCGAATACCTTGATTATTTATAACGATCAGATTGTGGTGAATGAGCCGTCAATTATTGCCATGGACAAGCTCACGGGAAAAGTGCTGGCGATCGGCCAAAAAGCCATGCAAATGCATGAAAAAACGAACGAAAATATTAAGACGATTCGGCCTCTGAAAGATGGGGTTATTGCCGATTTCACGGCCGCCGAGCTGATGACTCGGGGTATGGTCAAGATGATCCATACCGGCAATAAGTTGTTCTCGCCCTCACATAGAATGGTGGTTTGCATTCCGTCGGGCATAACGGAGGTCGAAAAACGGGCCGTTAAAGATTCATGCGAACACGCGGGAGCGAAAGAAGTATATATGGTGCATGAGCCGATTGCAGCCGCCATCGGCATTGGTATTGATATTACCCAGCCTAATGGCACAATGATCGTGGACATTGGGGGCGGCACCACCGAGATTGCCGTAATTGCCTTGTCGGGCATCGTTTGTGAACAGTCTATCCGAATTGCGGGCGATGTATTCACCCGCGACATCGTGGATTATATGCGTCGGGAACATAATTTACTGATTGGGGAGCGCTCGGCTGAACAAATGAAAATGCAAGTCGGCTCGGCTCTGTCTGAGTTAATGAATCCACCACCAGACTATGAAATTCGTGGCCGAGACTTGATGACGGGTATACCCAAAGAAATTAAAGTGACGTATAGCGAGATCGCTTATTGCCTCGACAAGTCTATCTCTAAAATTGAAGAAGCCACTATGAAAGCGCTGGAAATGGCACCGCCGGAGTTATCGGCTGATATTTATACGAATGGGATTCACCTCACAGGGGGTGGCGCATTGGTACACGGCCTCGATAAGCGCTTAGCGGCTAAAACCAAACTGCCGATTCATGTGGCCGATGATCCACTCAAAGCCGTTGTGAAAGGTACAGGCGAGGTAATCAAGAATTTAGAGATGTATAGATCAGTCTTGATCAGCTAGATAGCTCTACTTTACGAGTTCGATCTTAATCAACATACCTCAAAGTCGTTAGATTTAAACGAAAATCCTTTCGCTTGAACCTAACGGCTTTGAGGTATGCCTTTCAGTTAACCAGGGGCAGACAAAAAATTGATCGGTGGATTAGGTTATTTGTCAGTATCAAATCGTTTCATTCGTTCATTGTATAGATCGAGTGCGGCATCGTCAACTCCACTGGCATCTTCCAGATCAAGCAGAAGCAGTACCGCCCGATGGGAAGAAGACTGAGCCAGGGCTTCGAATCGCAATTCCCGAGCTACCCACGCTGAGCTTTTTCCCAGATCGCTGGCTTGTTCGATAACTGCAGTAACTATATATTGCGTTCGGCATACATCGGCCATTGCCTGATGAAGTCCCGCTATAGATCTCACATAATCGGCATATGTAAGTAGTTCACCCGGCAAATCAGCCTTCGCCCACTCTACGGCTAGCTGCCGAATAACCCGACCAGTCTCATCTAAATCCATTGCATTCTCCACTACCCGTTTTCTAAATGCATCGGCTATACATGTTAAGCCAACACTTTTGCCGAGCGTAACCACTCAGGTTTGGTTGTTACAACGTTGGCTTTCAGTTCATTCAGTATGGCATAAAGGCCGTAATACGTACGGTTCACATACAATCCATCCTGCGAGCCCCGGGCAACTTTCGAGTTTTTCAACTCCTGCACATTCGTCAATCCTTCAGCAAAAGCATATACTTTATTGAAGTATCCATCGTCGCCAAAGTCGAACGAATCAACGGCAAACGGTTCAGCCAGCATCAACGTCATTTCCTTGAACAGGTTCGAGAAAAATACACGGTCTTTTGGTGAATCAGCCGGAGTAAGGAACTCCAGATTATTGAAGATTTCTTCCGTTAGAACAGGATCTTCCAGCGTATCGGGATTGACAAGCCGGAAATAATTATCGTAGTAGAAATCAGGAATAACTTTCACACAACCAAAGTCGATCACGCCCATCGTGCCATCGGCCCGCATCAGGAAATTACCCGGATGTGGATCGGCGTGTACCTGCCGGAGCGTGTGAATCTGAAAATCATAAAAGTCCCACAAGGCCTGCCCAATCTGATTTCGCACCTCCTGTGAGGGATTCGTTTTCATGAACTCCTTCAGATGCAATCCATCGAGCCAGTCCATCGTCAGGATACGTTTAGACGATAGTTCAGGATAATATTTTGGGAATACTACGTCTGGAATATGGGCGCAGGCTTCTGAAATTTCGATAGACCGCTTTAACTCCAGAACATAATCTGTCTCTTCCAACAGCTTCGACTCCACTTCACCCATGTAGCGATCAATATCGCGTTCGTTGAGATTCAATAACCGAACAGCCAGCGGTTTAGCAATTTTCAAATCAGAACTAACGGCATCGGCCACCCCCGGATACTGTACTTTCACGGCCAGTTTTTTGCCATCTTTCCACGCCTGATGCACTTGACCAATACTGGCGGCATTAACGGCTTCGATGGTAAACCTATCGAACAGTTCTGATGGCGTTTTACCAAAATACGTTTTGAACGTCTTGACAACCAGCGGCCCCGACAAAGGCGGTGCCGAATATTGAGCCATCGCGAATTTATCGGAATACGCCACCGGCAACAAACCCCGGTCCATACTTAACATCTGGGCCATTTTCAAGGCAGAACCTTTCAGCTCACTCAGGGCATCATAAATGTCGGCTGCATTGTCTTTGTGGAGCTCATCTTTCGACAAACCGGGATCAATCAGCTTTTTACTATAATGCTTGATATAGTTACCGCCAACTTTTAC
>JANXVQ010000097.1 GCA_025351545.1 Spirosoma sp. | reverse complement strand
ATATTCGAGCCGTTTTTTACGACGAAGGGAATAGGTAAAGGTACGGGCCTCGGCCTCGATATTGTGAATGGCATTGTTGAACATCATAATGGATCTATTAAAGTAAACTCAGTGTCGGGTCATACCGAGTTTAGCGTATGTTTACCTACTCAATGAATATTTAATGAGTGAATGAGCGTGTTTATGACGCATACTTTGCTTTGCTCCGGCGGTTCGGTTTCGATCATTCGCTCTTTAAAATCCCATGAAACTTCCGATCATTTTTTCTATCGACGACGATCCTCAGGTGTTGCAGGCAATTCAACATGATTTGCGACAGCAATACCGAAAAAAATACCGTATTCTTTGTACTAGTTCGGCTCAGGAAGCGCTCGACGCCTTACCCGAATTAAAGAAAAAAGGGGAGGAGGTCGCCTTATTTCTGTCTGACCAGCGAATGCCCACCATGAACGGTGTGGAGTTTTTGATGCAGGCTCGAAAAATATTTCCGAATGCAAAACGGGCGCTGCTGACCGCTTATTCTGACATTGACGCGGCTGTTCGGGCTATCAACGAAGTGCAACTGGATTATTATATTGCCAAACCCTGGGACCCACCCGAAGAAAAACTGTATCCGGTGCTCGACGACCTGCTAAGTGATTGGCAGTCAGATTATCGACCAGCCTACGAAGGGCTGAAATTGGTCGGTTATCAGTTTTCACCCCATTCGCACGAGTTAAAGGATTTTCTGGCGGGTAATTTATTTCCCTACTTATGGCTCGATATCGAAAGTGATCCACAAGCGCAGGAACTGCTTGATTTGCATGGTGTTAAACACAGTGCTTTACCTGTTGTCGTACTCGGAGATGGCACCGTGTTAACGCAGCCAACCATTGGCGACGTAGGCGAAAAGTTAGGTTTGCAACCCAAGGCGACTCAGGATTTATATGATCTGGCGATTATTGGTGCGGGCCCGGCCGGGTTAGCCGCTGCCGTTTATGGCGGTTCGGAAGGTCTCAGAACAATTTTGGTTGATAAACGTGCTCCGGGTGGACAGGCTGGAACGAGTTCGCGCATCGAGAACTACCTCGGCTTTCCTAACGGTCTGAGTGGGGCTGATTTGACCCGACGGGCTATTACACAAGCTCAACGGTTTGGTGTCGAGTTTCTGGCCCCGCAAGAGGTGATTTCCATAAAATCGAAGGGCCAGTATAAGCACATCAGCATGGTCGACGGCAGTGAGGTGGTGGCGCGGGCAATCGTGCTCAGCACAGGCGTTGCGTACCACAAACTCGAAAACGAAAGCCTGGATAAATATACGGGAGCCGGTGTTTATTACGGGGCTGCTACAACCGAAGCGTATGCCTTTAAAGGGCGACCGGTCTATATTGTCGGCGGGGGAAATTCGGCCGGGCAGGGCGCTATGTATCTGTCGCGAACGGCCTCGGAGGTGTGCATTTGCGTACGTCGCACCGACCTGTCTTCTACAATGTCGCAGTACCTGATCGACCAGATTGCGACTACCCCGAATATTAAGGTTTTGGGATGCACGGAGGTCGTGGAAGGGTTAGGGAGCGAATTGCTGGAATGCCTGGTGCTGGAAGATATGAATACGAAAGAACGGCGTACGGTAAAGGCGGCTGGCCTGTTCGTTTTCATCGGAACCAAACCCTATACGGACTGGATCGAAATGGACATCATCAAGGATACAAAAGGGTTTATTGCCACTGGCCGCGATCTGGCGAAATACGCCGATTTTAAACAAGTTTGGAAATATAATCGGGAGCCATTCTCTCTGGAAACGTGCAGTCCGGGCATTTTTGCCGCTGGCGACGTTCGGGCGGGGGCTATGAATCGTGTGGCATCGGCTGTTGGTGAAGGCGCAATGGCGGTGAGTTTTGTCCATAAATATTTAGCGGGAAACTAAATGATTAGGTGTTACACAGAGATTCATGAAGAACAGATCAAGATACCCTGAGGTCTTTGTGAGTCTTTATTTTGCTTTGTTCATCTCTGTGTAATAACCTGGTATATAACACAATGTCTAAACAAACTATCTGCTCTCACCTGTCCGCGTTAACGGAAATTAGCACGGCCAAAGAATACGTTTGTGAAGAATGCATCAAGACCGGTAGCTCATGGGTGCATCTGCGCACCTGCCAGACCTGTGGCACAACGCTCTGCTGCGATTCGTCGCCTAACCAGCACGCAACCAAACACTTCCAGTCAGGCGGGCATCCTGTGGTGATCTCTGCTGAGCCGGGTGAGCGATGGCTTTGGTGTTATGCCGATGAACAGATGTTAAGTTATTGAACAAGAATTGTCGTTTTGCGTTTTTAATAGCAGAGTTGTCTATAGACTTTAGATAATTTAACGACAGATATTGAATGATTGCCGAACATACGCTTACTGAACAATATTATCGCGTCCGGTTGCATTCCGAAACCGTATGCCGTGGTCTCGAAACCGAGGATTATGTTGTGCAGCCTATTGCCGATGTCAGCCCGCCGAAATGGCATTTGGGGCACACAACCTGGTTTTGGGAAACGTTTGTGTTGATGCCCAATGTGGCCCATTATCGCATTTTTCACGAAGATTTTAGTTTCGTTTTTAACAGTTATTACGAGACTGTTGGGAAGCGTGTCTTGCGTACCGATCGGGGCAATCTCAGCCGCCCAACGGTAGCGGGCGTATATGCCTATCGCGCTCATGTAGACGAACAGATGAGCCGGTTTCTAGACACGGCAGATCTGTCGCCCGAACTTTACGGCTTGATTGAACTCGGCCTGAATCATGAGCAGCAACATCAGGAATTGCTCATTACCGACATCAAATACATTCTGGGGCACAACCCTTTATTACCCGCCATTGACATGCCTGTGGTAACGCGGCTGGAAACACACCAGTCACCCGCCGACAGCATTACGATAAGCGAAGGCGTGTATACGGTTGGCTATCAGCCGACTGGTTTTCATCGTAACGGCCAATTCTACTTCGATAATGAAGTTGGCGCCCATAAAGTGTACCTGAACAAAACGACGCTTGCCGGTAATCTGGTCACGAATGAAGCGTATCTGGCATTCGTGGAAGCGGGCGGCTATCAAAATTTTCGGCATTGGCTTTCCGATGGCTGGGCGTGGGTAAAAGCTCAGGGCATTAAGGCTCCTTTATATTGGCACCAGATTGATGGTGAATGGTGGCATTACACATTTGACGGGCTTCGGCTCGTTGATCTGGATGCGCCGGTTTGCCATGTCAGTCACTACGAAGCCGATGCTTACGCGCGTTGGAAAGAGCAACGGTTGCCCACCGAATTTGAATGGGAAGTTGCCGCATCCACGGTGGCTATGGATGCAGTTTTGCGGAAATTTAATTGGGGATCTCGCTGGGAATGGACAAACTCAGCGTATCTGCCTTATCCTGGCTTTATAACCGCCGAAGGAGCGGTGGGCGAATATAATGGTAAGTTCATGAGCGGACAGATGGTTCTGCGTGGAGCCTCGGTGGCTACGCCCGAAGGCCATTCCCGACCAACTTACCGCAACTTTTTTCAACCAGACAAGCAATGGCAGTTTACCGGAATACGTTTAGTGAATCAATAACTTCGGACTCACTAACGGTTAGTAGTGACGTTGATCCGGCATTGGTTGAGGAAGTACGAACGGGTTTGCAAAAAACGCCCAAGAGCCTGTCGTCGCGGTTTTTCTACGATGCGGAAGGAAGTCGAATTTTTGCGGAGATCATGCACTCGCCGGACTATTACCTGACCCGGTCGGAGTATGAAATTCTGGATACGCAGAAAGCCGCTCTGCTTCGGCAGTTCACGCCCGACAACCGCCCGTTCGAACTGGTGGAACTGGGAGCGGGTGACGGCCTGAAAACGAAAATTTTACTCGGATTTTTTACTAGCCAAAAGGTTGATTTTACGTATGCGCCCGTCGATATTTCGGCAGATGCACTTGAGGGTTTAGTAATTGACGTGCGTAGACAATGGCCTGACTTGCAGCTTAATCCGCGTCATGATGATTATTTTAGCGCCCTTGAGCTTCTTTCCGGAGAGAGTAACAGCCGCAACGAGAATCCGCGTAAGGTTGTCCTTTTCTTGGGATCGAACATTGGCAACTTTACGTCCGATGAAGCAATTATTTTCTATCAGCAACTCTACAGCCGGCTTCAACCCGGCGATTTAGTACTAACCGGATTTGATCTGCAAAAGCACCCGGCTGTAATTCATGCGGCTTACAACGACCGGCAGGGTTTGACGCGGGCCTTTAATATGAACCTTCTTCGGCGAATTAACCGGGAGCTCGACGCTAATTTCGATCTGTCGGCTTTTGATCATTATGAAACATATAATCCGGAAAATGGTGAAGCCCGCTCGTATTTAGTCAGCCAGAAAGCGCAAGTTGTGGCGATCAACGCATTGGATATGACTGTGCCATTCCAGTACGGTGAAATTATTCATACGGAAATTTCGCGCAAATTCACTCGGAATCAGATCGAGCAACTGGCCCAACAAACGGGCTTTTCTATGACGGGCTGGTTCACCGATTGCAAAAGCTATTTTGCCGATGTCGTATTTGAGCGATAACGCAAGTTGACCAGGCAATTGTCCGATCAGAAACCTATAAGGTTTTTGAAACCTTATAGGTTTGATCTTATAGGTTTGATCTGTTCGATTACTTCGTCGTACTGGTGCTCCTCCAATTTAGAAATTAGCCATTTTGTTTGGGCCAAACAAAATGGCTAATTAGGTATCAACTAATTAAATTGGAGGGGCACGGGTAGTCATCAAACTAGTGAGACAATAATGATGCACAAGGCCAGTAACAGTTGAACCAGTACTTTGAGCGTAAACGGTTGGCCAAAGTGTAGCGGGTAAAGAATAGCGCCTACAATTACGCCCGTAGCAAAAAACAAAAAGCGGTTCGACCACATTGATCCGCCAAAGCCTTCGACTCCATATTTAGAGGCTCTAATCCACAGCCACGTACAGCCCAGGGCAAGCAGGTAGGGAACGGGCGACCGTATCCATTTGTCGGATTTGAATTGCCAACACATGATGTACCAATGACCAAACGAGCCGATCAGGAATAGACAGGTCGCCAGGAATACTTTAGATAAATTCATCGGTTAAATAAGTAGGGAGGATTGTATTCTTAGTTCACGTTGTATAATCAAGCGTTACTGCAACCTACACAAATAGAGACCTTAGAGGGAAATAAATTCAAGAGTCAGCTATAAAGCAAACAAGCCCGGCTGTAAATGGCCGGGCTTGTTTATGTCAAATAGTAAGAAATGACTTATTGTTTATCCCACCAAACGCGTGTGTCCAGGTTATCGGCACCTTGTCGGGTGACGGCCTCCTGACGTTTGACCGTATTAACCGACTGCTCGGAATCAGGATATGACAGGCGATTGATAAAATTGCCTTTAATTTCCTTACCTGGGTACGGATTTGGTGTCAGGAGTGGAAACCCACTCCGCCGGAAGTTAGCGAATACTTCGGGGCCGTTCAGGAAAGAAGCAACCCAGTATTGTGTATTGATCAGTTCCAGACCTTTAGCCGCTACATATGGATTCTTTACCAAATAAGCCGCAATGTTGGCATCAGGTACCAGCGAGGTAGCATCGTAGTCGCCCAATTGTTTCATGTGGCCCGTAACACCCGCATTGTAGAAATCGGCGG
>JANXVQ010000019.1 GCA_025351545.1 Spirosoma sp. | reverse complement strand
GGCGAAGTGGTTCTCTACGAAGGTCGCCGGTTTAAAACGTATCGGGGTATGGGTTCGGTGGAAGCGATGGAAGACGGCTCGAAAGACCGCTATTTTCAGGATGCCGAAGACGATATCAAGAAACTTGTACCAGAAGGTATCGTGGGCCGGGTTCCTGTTAAAGGTAAAGTTTCCGAAATTGTCTATCAGATGGTTGGCGGATTGAAAGCCGGTATGGGTTATTGCGGTGCTGTCGATGTTACGGCCTTACAGCAAGCCAGGTTTGTAAAGATTACTTCGGCTGGTGTGCGCGAAAGCCACCCGCACGATATTCAAATTCAGAAAGAAGCGCCGAATTATTCGGCTCGGTAAACGTTTATAGCTGGGGCCGTTATAATGGCCCCAGCTATAATTTTTTATCTAATTCATCATATTCACCCTACCAGTACCCTGCTGACTGATTTGTCCCGTACCGAAGAATCGCACGCCTTTGGCCTGACCCGTGTAGGCATTTGGCAATGTTACGATGTGCGAATCCATAATCTGAACAGGACGCGTGCCATCGGGAATACAATTGCAGTTCCAGGTTGTGGGCACATCCCAGTTGCCGGATCGAACCGAGTCGAATGAAGTGGGGAGAATTACTGTCACCGTAACAGGTTGACTTTTGTCGCTCAGGCAGATCGTTGTGCCCGTGGTCCGCACACAGCGGGCATAATACTGTGTGGTGGTAGTTGGTGAACCGGGCATACTAACCTCCACATCATCGGCAGTCCGATACCATTTTAACACTGATCCTACGCCAGTACAGCCGGTCGCATTGAGCGTAACCGAACTACCCATTGTAATCGTTGCGCTGGTGCTGGAAGCCACCGGCGGGGCGGTGGTTAAAATCATAAACGTAGTAGCTACGCGACAGGCATTCTGGTCGGGCCTTGATACGTAAAATGTGGTGGTGCCGGGCGTAGTTGTGTTTGGTACGCCAGAACCAGCTAAACCCACCGGATTGAACACGGTGCCTATTGCCAGTGGTGAACCACTCGTGGGCGTAGCAAACCAATTGGGAGCACCAGCTGAAAAAACCGGCGTACTCACCTGCAACGTAAAGCTACCCGTTATGCTGCTGGAATAGGTAGCCACGACCACCACATAGGTTGTACCCTGTACAAGGGAATGGGTCAGCAGCGATAAATACCCGACTCCAGTGTCGTCGTCACCACGTAGAAAATTGGTGGCTGGGCTGGCAGGATTGAAGGCCGCTTGATACAGTGACAGGTAGGTATCATTAGTACCATCGGTCAACGAAGCAGCCGTAATTTCGAATGTTTGCGTACCGCTCGAAGGGGCCGTAAAGGTGAACGACTGGTAGTAAACCGTTGCGCCTGCCGTATAAACCGTTGAATTATTGCCGGAAGCACGTGCATATGTAGGCGAACTACTTGATAGTGAACCGTTAACCGTATTTAACAGTACGATAGGCACAACAAGTCCTTCCCCATCGGGAACTGTTCCGTTCCGGCAAACCGAATACGAGCCAACCGAAGGCGCTACTGTCGGGTTAACAATAATGTTGACAGGCTGTGGTGAGGAAGCAACCCCGCAGCCACCTGGACTTAACAAAAATACATACCGAACGGCAATAGGCTGGTTGGTCGTATTCACCAACAGTTCGTCGATCGTAGCCGAACTGGCCGTTGCACTGGCATTGCTGATACCCGTTACACTAGCTCGTGTCCATCTCATTGTTACCCCTGCTGTGCTTGATGTGGCGGTATAGGTAAAGGAAGCACCTGAGCAAACTGTCACTGTTGCCGGTGAGTTTAATGTTGTTCCGCCAATGGGCGTATAATCTTCGGTTACAATACGATCATCTGACGACGTTCCTGTTGAGGCATTGGCTCCTAATCCGCGTCGGGTAAACGCCCGTCCAATGGCGCATCGGTATCGCCCGCCAAACAAGAGCTGGTCGGCCTGTAAAATAGCATCCCGCGATTGTACGAAACTAGGACTACAGGGCTGCAACCGTAAACCTTCGTTCACCAGTTTCAAAGCCGCCACATTGCCCACCATAGCTGTTACGCTACCGGGCGTGTTATAAACGGCAGAGACAATCTGGTTATCCTGCAAGATAATTTCCCAGGTCATGTCCCACAGCATTGTTGCCCAGATAGAACCAATACCATGCGGTATTGAGAAATTAGTATCACCTACTTTTGCATACGTAACAGCCGCATTTACATTAGCCATGTCGTACGAATACGGGTAGGCTCGAATACCAACTCCATTGGTTGGCTGGCCCAGCGCATAGGTGCCTATACCACGCGACATGTTGGCGCTGGCCACATTGGCACTCAGCGATGCCCAGTTGGTGGTGATCATTAAACTCAGGTAGTCGCTCCAACCCTCACCTCCCTGTTCAGCGTTCTGCAAGCATGACGAATTACCCGGCCCGCCCGTCAGCCGGGTTGACCAGCCGTGTCCATATTCGTGCGTAATAATGCCATTATCAAAATCGCCGTCTGGTTGATACGTAGTTGGACCATTCCAGAGGTACATCTGCATGCGGCCATTTACACCATCAACGGGTGAATAAAAGTCAGCGTTGTTCGTGCCACCACCATCCTGTGCATCCGCAAATATATAATCGTTCCCAAGCCCCCCCCGGCCCTGGTTGTTATTTTGAAAGTTGCCACTGGGTTCGTCGAAGCCAAACTTCCAGAGTACGTCGTGAATCAGGTTGTTCCAATAGAACAGGTTTGTGATAGCCGCATTCTGGTTACCCGTCGCGGTATTCATGCCAAACGTATAGGCGTAATTAAATGCCAGAGAGGCCGTTGAAGGACTGTTTCCAATACCATTATTGTTGTCTGCATCTTCCTGCGCCCAAACGTTATTGCCCCGCGTTGTTATATAGTTGGTTGTACCATCGTTGTGCCAGCCGTTCGTTGCTCCGGGACCCGATCCCGCTGGCGCAAAGCGAGTGTAGGGGTTTATCGACTCCGTGCGGGAACCGTGGTTGGGACTTTCCAGCGGATGATCAAAGACGGTATAACCATTGGGCGAAAAGTTGCCTGTTCCGTAACCAAAATAGTGGTCCGCCCCACGACAATCGTGCGGGACCGTCAGGTGGTTCGGTGTACCAAAATCACAATGGATAACCTCGTCTATTTTTTGCAGTATTCCACCCGACAAAGCATCGACGTGTATATTCCAGCCGTTCTTGGCATCTTTAGTCAGGAAGCGAACGTTCCAGGCAAGTGATAACTTTCCGGTTGTTTTTTGCCCTTTCCTGTCTGTCTCAACGGGAAGCCAATAAAGTTTTACATGGATTTTTTCATCGGAAAGGGCGGGTAGAGAATATATGCTTCCGGTAGGTGTTCCATCAACCAGGCTTGTGGTCGTTAGTGCCTGCGTTTGTGCTAAATTGACTGCTGTTAAACCCACATCGGCTACGGCTTTCTGCAACGCACTAAGTGGGGAAATCAGGCCCTTTAAGGCGCCTGCTTTCGGTATCAGATCTATACCGGAAATAAAATTATGGTTCAGGTATGTAGCCTGATTATCCACCAGCACAACATTCATCAGTCGGTTATAGACTTCGATGGCCTGATATGCCTGATTAAAATAAACGTGATACCAGCCCGTTGAGGGAGACCTATACGCGCTCGATACAAGCAGCCCATTTATATCGGTAGCGGTTAACTTCTCTCGATCCGCGTTAGCGATCACGTACTTCCTGGCAGTTTCCACTTCGGTCTGGGCATATACACGAGCAGAGCCTACAAGAAACAGAGTAACAAAGAAGAGCCGAATTTTATTTTTAATTAACTGATTGTAAAGATGTTGCAACATTATCAGAACGGTGGAAATTAAATCTTACGATGGTAAAATTATATCTTTTCGTTCACACGTTCAGCCAAATAGTATAAAGTACCCTGTGAAAATAGTCAACAAGCGTAACCCAGTTGATTAAGCTACTAAGGCTACTGATGGTCTCGCTTTGCAAGCGTATCGGTACAATACGGTTATATACATACGTCTGAGCTGTGTTCATCCTCAGAACCAGGCAATAATGTACTACAGGGTGTTTGATGGAACCTCCGTCAAACACCCTGTAATACAAGTACATACCCACATATCTATATCACATTCGAGCCAATGTAAGCCAGTTGCTCCTCGCTGGTTTGAGTCGAATCGGTAACTATAAATGGGCAAACGAAGCAGGCAGCAGGACCCGTCTGTTTATGCCAGCGACACTGCGACCGAATAGCACAGGCAGGCAATGCAACTGGTTCAGCAAGGTGCTGATTAAACGACATCACCAGGTCAATCACCCCACAACGACCTTCGTGCCATTGACCGCATCCCGATTTGACACACCGATTGGCAAACCGAAATTTCGTTTCAGGTGCGTCAATAGCCATAATGGCTTCAGTCAGTTCTGTCGTCATCGGTTCCGGTTCTGTGAGGAACTGTACCGACTGGTTAGGGCCGATCACGCCCAGCAACAAAGCGCCTTCCTGAGCGGTTGAGCTGGGGCATAACGTGGTTTGGGGCATCAGCATCAGCCTAAACGTTGAAGTCCCTGTTGTATAATTTTCTCCTGCTGGTTGATCAGGTCAGTATTTACCTTAAAATCGTTGCCAACAAGCTGAATCCAGCGGCCTAACCAGCGTTTAGAAGGTATTACCACATAGGGGCCGAACCGCCCGGTGCCGTGAGGAGGCCGCCCTCCTGCCGGGCCATCGTTGCCACCCGGATCGTCGGGGTTAGGGTAGTCGGTCAATGCCGATGCGACCACGCGCTGAATCTCAGATGCAATGTGATTTTCAAGCTTTTCGGAGAGTTTCAAGCCACTTAGCAGGACATGAAATTCACTGCCTTTACTGTCTTTTGGTGCGTCCATTTCAAGAAGTCGGTTAATGGTTAAGACTTCGTCAAAGGTCAACCTAAAACAGGCTATTTTAC
>JANXVQ010000961.1 GCA_025351545.1 Spirosoma sp. | reverse complement strand
CGCTGGTAAGAAAAATCTTAGTGGATTTGCGTTGGGCGATATTTTTCTGTCTGTGAAAAATACAATTTTTGTGATATTGCCAATGATAGGGGGAAGTAGTTATCCGGCACATATTAATACTATATACTGGGTATTTTGCAGTAGTGTAAAGGCTTAATTCAATAATGAGTACCTTTTTTAAGAATTGACGAATACGTTCATCTGCAAGCGTTTCTGCAAACGCTTGCAGAAAATTTATAAATAGTAAAAACGTTAAATTTTCTTCATGGTGCCAATGTTGATAATCAACCTACCATTTAAGGCATCATTCTTAAAAGGAGATAGCTATCCTCTAAAAATGATATTGCGCAGGGCAACATACACCAAACAATTTTTTGCAGAAAGCAAAACGGAGAAAGAAAATCAGCATCAGGGCTTTTCGGCTGGATCGATTAACTGAGGTAACCAGACCCGGAAGTGAGACGCTACGTCATAGGTGTTCCCGGCGGAGGCATAGTCGCAGAGTACCAGTGATTTTGTTGGTAGGGTGGCCTCACTTTCTTTATAGGATTCATAAGAGAAAGGTGCTTTCACCTGCAACCACATGCCTTTTTGTGGAGTACTCACGGGTTCAAGTACGATAAAACCCTGCTTATCTACTAATGGGCTAATGGATTCGTTGATGTCAGGTTCCCCGGAACGAGCGTCGCGAGCTAACACCAGTGGTCCCCGCAAAATAGCAATGGAAGCAGGTTCGCCCATGCGTACAATACGCCCGCGCATATCAAGACTTAAGTTGATTTGATCGCCAGTTTGCCAGACTCGTTCAATAGTCGCATACTCGCCAGAAATCAGGTTAGGTATGGCTTGGCCATTTACTGTCAAACTACTTTGTGCGCTCCAGGCCGGAATCCGCACACGAAGTGCGAAAGACTCCGTTTTCGGCAGCGTCAATTTCAGGGTGATATTTCCTGATGCGGGATAATCGGTTTGCTGGGTCAGTTCGATCAGCTGGTTTTTGGGCGTTTGCAATCGGTAGCTGCCGGTTGCAAAAAAATTGACGCTGATACCCTTGGCCGACTGCATGACAACGGTGAGCGGAAGGGTAAATAATCCGCGTGGCCCACTCGCTACGCAACAGTTAAGACCCATACCACACTGTTCTTCACCTTCCAGCCGCTGCCCCGCCATAGGAGAGTATTTTGCCCAGTCGGAGCCGTTGTTTTTCATGGAGCTGAGCAAGGCGTTGTAGTACGTTTGCTCAATGGCATCGGCATATTTGGCGTCACCGGTCAGGCGCAGGAGTTGTTGGCTTAGTTTGATCCATGTAGCTGTTACACAGGTTTCCTGATACTTTTTGATGGGTGATGTTTGCCACTTTTGACCACCAAACCAGCACTCAACACTTGAGCCCGACCCGACAATATTGATTTCGGTCATTTTAATGTTTGCCCAGGTTTGTTCGACCGCCTTTCGATAGGCTTCCTTACCCGTGAGCCGATAAAGTTCCAGCAATCCCTCATAACAGGACATCATTTCGTACGCTTTCATGCCTTGTTCCCAACCCCACCACGATGTAGGTTTCGGAAACCGCTGCGCTACATCTACGGTCGATTTGGCTAGTAGTTGTGGACCGTCAGACGATTCCCACTGTTGCACAATGGTTTCAGCAAAGTTTAGGTAACGACGGTCGCCGGTGCGGGCGTAAAGAAGGCATATTGGTTCAAGAACGGATGTAGCCGCCATGCCCCGATGATTGCCCTGTTTTACAATAAGTACCTGACGGGTAGTTAATTCACTCATTAACTGATCGGCAAGTTCGCGGGCGGCTGACAAGCTTTTAGGGTTATGAAATAAATCGTAATGAGCCAGCAAACCCAGCATGCAATATTTACGGCCCCAGATATCCCACTGTTCCAGGCGGTGAGACATGGTGTAATTGCCAATGTAACCGTCCGGTGTTTGGGTGGCAATTAAATCATTGACAGTTTTATCGAGTATAGTTTTTAGTCGGGGGTCGGGTCGATACCGGTACGCTAAAGCGGCCGATGTGAACCACTTACCCCAGAATTCGCCCTGCCAGCATCGGACTTCGTCCCGATGTTTAAAGGGTTCTACCAGCCGATCTGCATCCTGAGCCATGATTCGATTCAGATAGGCTGAGTCGAGTTTGGCGGCCAGATAGCCCGTCATTTTAACAGCCTGAGCTGGATATAACTGGTCTCCAATTTTCGGCGTAACCAACTGTTGCCCAAAGATGGAGGCCGTCAAACTTAGTGTGATAACTACCGTTAGTACATAGCTGATTCTGCGTATATTCATGTCTTGATTTTGGAAAATCCTTAAGCTGAGTAAGGGCTCTAGCCTGTATTGACTACTCACTAAAACGAAAAAATAGTGAAATAAATAACCTTTTACTAAAATAGAAAAAGACTGTTTTCGGCACAGTGCTTTACACTAAAGCACTGTGCCGAAAACAGTCTCGTTTTTGTGTTGATCACCGTGTCAGCCAAGTGATTTTAC
>JANXVQ010000953.1 GCA_025351545.1 Spirosoma sp. | reverse complement strand
TAATAATCCTCCAGATCAAGCGTAACAAGGCCGCTAGCAGCTACGCGATTAACGATTTCGGCTTCCATAGTTCAGTTATCAATAAACAGTAAACAGCGAGCAGACTCAGGCCGTTCATTGCCAGTTAATAACTGTTCGGCGATTGTAAATAACGCCCGGCGAGTCCGTTTTTTTTGCTACTTTTGTTCTTATATATGGTCACGAACCAGCTTAGACACTTGACTCCATGAAATTTATAGTTTCTTCATCTGTACTGCTCAAAAATCTGCAAAATATTAACGGCGTCGTAGCAACGAATCCAATTGTTCCTATACTTGAAAACTTTCTGTTTCGCATTGAAGATGGGACACTTACGGTAACGGCGTCGGATTTGCAAACGACGATGACGACACAGATTCCGGTAGAAGCCAGTAAGAACGGCGCTATTGCTATTCCAGCGAAATTGCTGTTGGATACCCTGCGCAGTCTGCCCGAGCAACCTGTTACGGTCAATATCGATACCAATACATTTGGCACCGAAATTCTGACCGATAATGGCCGCTATAAACTTTCCGGCGAAAACCCGATTGACTTCCCTAAACTGCCGACGGTCAATAAAAGTATGTCCGTCGAGATGACATCCGACATACTGCTCAGCGCTATTAACAACACAGTTTTCGCAACCAGCACCGACGATTTACGCCCTGCCATGACAGGCGTACTTCTTCAACTGAATGAAGACAATGCAACATTTGTAGCAACAGACGGGCACCGGCTTATTCGCTACCGCCGGACAGACCTCAACGCGTCGGCCAGCACATCGATTATTATTCCACGTAAAGCCTTGCAACTACTAAAAGCATCACTGCCGGAAAATGTACCGGTTATTGCTGAGTTTAGTCAGGCCAACGCGTCGTTTACGTTCGGGCCAACACAATTGATCTGCCGGTTAATTGATGAGCGCTTTCCTGATTATGAGAACGCGATCCCGACCAACAATCCGAACGTGATGACCATCGGACGGACGGATCTGCTCAACTCACTGAAGCGGATTATGATCTACGCGAACCGCACTACACACCAGATTCGCTTGGCGCTCAAAACCAATTCGCTGACGATCTCGGCCGAAGATCTGGATTACTCCAACGAAGCTAACGAAAAACTCCTGTGCGACTACGACGGTGAAACGATGGAGATTGGATTCAATGCCAAGCTAATGGCCGAAGTACTGAGCAACCTGAGCGCTAAAATGGTTTCGCTCGAAATGTCGGCACCAAACCGCGCCGGTTTACTTATTCCGGCCGACAAAGAAGAGAACGAAGACATCCTGATGCTGGTAATGCCAGTGATGTTGAATACATACGCATAACAAGAATAATCCGGGCCGCCGAAGTGGAATGATGAATGATTCTGGACTGTAATCATTCATCATTCCGCTTCGGCGGCCCGGATTATTTATCATTCATGAAAAAACGTACGGCTCCCGCCCTTGTTTTCATTTTCATTACTCTTCTGATTGACGTTACGGGGCTGGGTATTATCATTCCCGTTTTTCCGAAGTTAATTGAACAACTTATTCACGGCAACATCAGCGAAGCGGCTAGTTATGGCGGTTGGCTGTCGTTTTCATACGCGTTGATGCAGTTTATTTTTTCGCCAATTCTGGGCGGATTAAGCGACCGCTTCGGCCGTAGACCCGTACTACTGTTCTCCCTGTTTGGTTTCGGTCTTGACTACATACTTCAGGGCTTTGCCCCGAACATCGAATGGCTTTTTATAGGCCGCATGCTGGCCGGTGTGACAGGAGCCAGCTTCACAACGGCCAGTGCTTACATTGCCGACATTAGTACGCCTGAAAAAAGGGCTCAGAACTTTGGTCTTATTGGAGCGGCTTTTGGTGTAGGTTTCATCCTTGGTCCGGCAATGGGGGGCTTTCTGGGCCAGTATGGCCCACGCGTACCGTTTTTTGTCGCAGCCGGACTAAGCATGCTTAATTTCATATACGGCCTTTTTATCCTTCCTGAATCACTTACTCCCGAAAACAGAAGGCCTTTCAACTGGCGTCGGGCTAACCCGATTGGTTCGTTAATGAATCTGGGTCGATACCCGGTTATTTTAGGTCTGGTTGCGTCTCTCGTACTGATTTATATTGCCGGGTTCGCCGTGCAGGGAACATGGACGTTCTATACGATGGAGAAATTCAAGTGGGACGAGAAAACGGTTGGTCTGTCGCTGGCGGCAATCGGCCTGTCGTTTGCCATTGTGCAGGGCGGACTTAGCCGGATTATCATCCCCAAACTAGGTCAGGAGCGATCGGTTTATGTCGGATTAGTGTTTAGTGCCATAGGTTTCGCGCTGTTTGCGCTGGCGAATCAGGGCTGGATGATGTTTGCCTTTATGACTGTTTATGCCATGGGTGGTATTGCGGGGCCATCTGTTCAGGGCATCATTTCGAATCAGGTGCCGGCCAATGAGCAGGGTGAATTGCAGGGAGCTTTAACGAGCCTGACCAGCACAACCTCCATTTTTGGTCCGCTAATTATGACGAATCTTTTTTCGTTCTTTACTTCACCGGCGGCTCCTGTCTACCTGCCCGGTGCCCCATTCTATCTGGGTTCGGTATTGATTATCATTAGTGCCGCACTTGCTCGCCGTGGCTTTAAGCGCCGTATGGTGGTTAGCTGATAAAGAGAGAATCGCACGGATAATTACAACGCACATCACGACTATTTGTGCGCTACCTGTTGCGGAGAATCCATTCTTTTTTAAGTGTCAATCAGTGTATTGTGTGTTTTATAAACAGAATCGACACAAGGCTGGTTGTTATGGAATGAAAATACCTTTTCTGCAACATTCTGTTGCTTTTTAACATAGGTGAAAAATGGGTAAACACTCGCCCTTCACCTTTGGTCTATCAAAAAACACATTACCAACTCATTCAACTTATAGGTTTATGAAAATCACCCGCAATGCGTCGGCTCACTGGGCTGGCACCGGCAAAGATGGCAAAGGTACACTATCAACTGCCAGCACAGTTCTTAACCAAACACAGTATTCATTCAATACCCGTTTCGCCGACGGCGTAGGCACCAACCCTGAAGAACTAATAGGGGCAGCGCACGCAGGATGTTTTGCCATGCAATTGGCGTTTAACATTCAGGGCGCGGGTTTCGCGGCTGATTCACTGGATGTACAATGTGTGATTACACTCGAAGATAGCGGCATTACCAGTTCAAAACTGACGCTCACGGCTAGTGTTCCTGGTCTGGACAAAGCTAAATTCGATGAACTGGTTGATCATGCCGAGCACAACTGCCCTATCTCGAAGTTGTTCAATACCAGCATCAGTGTTGACGCGATATTAGCCTGAAGAAAAACTATAAAAATCGGCTGGCACTGATTCCTTAGAATCACGCGGAATTAAAGTACATATTTAACCACGGAGGCACAAAGAACACAGAGCCACACAGAGCCCTGAATTGCTTGAAATCAATAATTTAAATCTCTGTGTTCTTTGTGCCTCCGTGGTTAAAATTTCTGCTTAGTTAATTAAACGGCATGGTCGCAGTTCCCGAACACGTAAACGCCTAGTTTTTCGTCGGGCAACTGGCCGGTTATAGCGGCTTTAAACCGGCTGGACTTCCTGTGTGGAAATTGACTTCATACCCCTTGTAAACAGGCTGATACCATCCCAGACCGTAGGTTTGCCAGTTGGGGTTTATAATCTGCATAGTCGGGTACTCGTCTTCCGGGAAAAAAGTTTGCGGTTTAAACATCTCAGCCCTGGTTTCAGGCTTTACCAAAGGGCCGCTACGTATGTATCAAATTTCTGAATTTATCCGGGAGAAATCTGCTTCTGCGCGACGGCACTAAGCGTACTGCGGGCAGGAATAAAGACAAGTGTTTTTTTCATCGACGCTGTGACTAAATTGTCTGGCTAAAGTTGTACCAACCAGTTGACATGCAAATCCTTACCCAAACAATATAATCACAAACCAAAGACAATGTTAAACCGAAGCGTCATGGCATCTTCCGTTTTTAACCCCATCAGCGACGGGCGTTCAATGTTGTGATCGCTCATATTTACGGGAAACTCGCCCGTTAGCGTCATTTTACCACCCGCGTCTTTACGCGTTGCCGTCAACATAGCGGGTTTGGCAACTCCATGAAATGTTAGTGTGCCTTTAGCCGTTAACGTGCCATTCTCACCCGCTTTTATATCCGAACTAACGAACGTCACATTCGGGTATTTTATACCTTCAAGCACTTCCATCGCGTGCGAATCACGATTGTTGTTATCGCTATCGAATGAGGCCACTTTTATAGAAGCGGCTATATTTTCAGGCTGCTTTGTTTCGTCATTATAAATAATGGCGCTATTGACATCGTGACTAACACCATCCCACTTATGCAGCGGGTGTTTGGCCGAGTAAGTGATGGTAGAAAGAGCTTTGTCAGCCATCAATTTTCGTTTGGCCATCGGCGAAACAAAGGAACAGAGTAACAGCACGGCCAGCCAATAGCCACGGTAAACTGAATGATTCATGTGCGTAGATTAGTTTGGGTGTGAGCCGGTAGCCCATACCCAGTGTCAAAATGCTATTGCCAAAATTGAGGCAGCGTAGGCCCCGAAAGTGCCGTAAGCAGCCGCCCGGTGGTATGGTTTGAGATCGGGATTATCCCTAATCATATTCGCCAGAATATTTGTAGCGATCATGCCCGTCAGGTGAACGACAGCCAGATATTTATGCAGCTTAATCGACGTAAAGCCCTTTTTAGCTCCCACTACCGGGGGCGGAGCCGTTAGGGATAACGCCAATGTAGTGCCATATGCAATGTTGATAAATGTGGCCGACCGTTCATGCCATACCTTCGTATCAACATAATCCTGACCTTTCGCATTATACAGTTTTGCGCCAAGTATGCCCTGCGCCACAAATCCCGCCAGTGTTATAAACCCACCGATCTGGTGCATGACAAGCATCGTTCGCCTGACTTTTAGCTCATGGATACGGCCTTCAGGTGTTAAGGGAGCAATTTTCATTACCCGAAGCAGGCCATTTGGTCCCCAGAATGCCCGTTGTGTAAATATCATTTTATGGGGTAGCAATGGCTGAGCCTCCGTTGAGTCGGACAGGCCAGCCAGCAGGTCATTGGCTGACGCATCCGTCGTAGTTGGCGCAACGCCTGTATCCCGACGAATAGCCGTCGAATCCTGTGCACGAAGGGGGCTGGCTCCAAGCCAGATCAACAAGATAAAACAGACGTATTTCATCGAATAAATTTTAGCATTATGTAGTTACTGTCAGCGTATTACCATCGGTACTTAATGCCGTTTTGTATTGGGTCAATGGCTTCGCAGCAGGCGTTACTAGTACAACACCAGTCGTCGAAAATGTAGAGCCATGATTATTGCAATAAATGTCGTCCTGAGCCATACGATACTCTACCTGTGTCCCCTGGTGTGTACAGGTTTTGGAAAGTGCTGCCAAAGAACCCGCTTTTGTTTTCGCCACAATCAGGCTACCAACAATAACGTATTGACCTACTGTTTTCAACTTGCTGTAATTAGCGTCTTTTAAGTCCAGCGTGAAGTTAACCGTTCCTTGTGACGCATCGGCGTTTCCTGTCAAACCCGTACCTGTGCTGGGTGTGGGTGTAGGTGTAGGTGGTGTAGTAGGTGTAGGATCACTGCTTTTTGAACAGGATGTCAGCGTTGTTCCCAAGCAATAAAAAGCCATAAGAGCTGCGCTACTCATACCTAAGCTCCGCAGAAATTCGCCACGCTTCATTTGATCCTGATCAATAATTGGATGATTTTTCATGACATTTTATGTATATACAACAATTAGTAGACGATTATGAATAAAAGAGACAATTGGTCTTACAGCTTGTATCGGATTGAAAAAAAGACGCCGGTACTCATCAAATTGACTTTAAAAAAACCGATGCCGCGTAATGGCACTTTCACAAACGGCTCCACCTGCCACGATAGCCGTCGGCCTATGGCCCGCTCATAGCCGGTAGAAATGTTTAGATTACTGAACCCGTAACCGCCCGTGCTAGCCGATTTTTCGGCAGGCGCATTGTAAGTATGCGGAGGATAGTTATACACGTAATTTTCCTGATTTATGATGTAGCTCGTTACGCCCCCGCTCACAAACCATCGACCTGGCAATCTTCCGTCTAACTGAGATCTCAAAGCAAAGTCGTAACGCACATTAATCGGGATATCAAGCATAGTACATCGTCCATCAATACTCGTTGGATCGACTTTCCAACTCCACGGAAAATCATATTCGTTTGCCTGCGCCCGGTACACTTTTGTGCTCTGGATAACCCCCGTTTGCACGCTCCAGCGAGGGGCAAATCTGTACTCCAACAGTAGGCCGAAGTTAGTGCCGGGCCGCGAGAAATTATTCAAACCAACAGAACTCAAATCGGGTGCTACGGCAAACCGAATGCTGATTCACCGTTGTACCACCGGCG
>JANXVQ010000929.1 GCA_025351545.1 Spirosoma sp. | reverse complement strand
CGGGTCCAACTGCTTTTGTGCCTGCTCTGGTTAATTCGGGACTGCCTGCTGATCGCTTCACCTTCGAGGGGTTTCTGCCGCATAAAAAAGGTCGCCAGACGCGGTTGGCCGAACTGGCAGGAGAGGAGCGAACGATGGTTTTCTACGAATCACCGCACCGGTTGCTTAAAACCCTTCAGCAGTTTATCGACGTGTTCGGCCCCGACCGACCGGCCAGCGTTTCGCGTGAACTAACCAAACTATTTGAAGAAAATCAGCGTGGGCCGTTGTCCGAATTGATTGCTTATTTTTCTCAAAAAACGATAAAAGGGGAACTGGTCGTTTGTGTACAGGGCAAGGAGCCGAGTAAGGGCAAGGCCAAACGAGTGTATGACAATGATCGTGATGATACTGAGATTGATGAGGCCGAAGAAGATGACGATGAAAATGACAGCGAAGATGAATAGAAAACCAATTGCGCACCGATTTTTGAGTCTTCTGCTCATCTGTCATCTGTCGTTCATCAGTCAATATTCATCATTCGGCCAGACGCTCTCGCCTTCGGCGCAGGCAAGTCTGATTACGTATGGGCCGGGTGATGATGATATCTCGTCGTCGTTCGGACATACCGAAATACGGATTTATGACCCGGCTACGGGTCTCGACCGGGATTACAGTTATGGCGGCTTCGACTACAACGCCGACAGTTTTGTGCTCAAATTTTTGCGCGGTACACTTCCGTATCAACTCACGGTTCATAGTTTGTATCAGGTCATCTATTATTATCAGCAGACGAACCGCAGCATTCGTGAACAGCAACTGAACCTGTCTCCTACACAACGACAACACCTGTTTGCGGCTCTGGAGAAAAACTATTTACCCCAAAATCGGGAGTATCGATATAAGTTTTATTACGATAATTGCTCGACCCGACCCCGCGATATGATTGTCGAAGCTTGTGGCGATAGCCTGACGATTCCATCGCGGGCGCAGATGACCGGTAAATCCTATCGTGACTGGATGAATGATTATCTGGGCGGGAAACCCTGGTCGCAACTGGTTATGAACCTTTCCATTGGGAAACCGGCCGATGAGCAAACCGATGGCTGGCACGCGATGTATCTGCCCGATCAGGTTCACGATCAACTGGTTCACGCGATGCTGCGGCAGGCCAATGGGCAGGTTGTGCCGTTAATTGGTGGCGAGAGAACTGTGCTGAGTGCTCAGAAAACGTTCCGTAAACAGGTTTCCCTACTCTTTGATCCAGACGTGGTATTTACCATTTTAGGCATTGTGGTCGTGGTATTTACGATTCGACGTTACAGGGTTCCGGGGAAAGTTGACCGCTGGATCGACTTGCTCCTATTTAGTTTTACCGGCTTTTTGGGCTGGGTTTTGTTTTTGCTGTGGGTAGCTACCGATCATGGCGTAACGGCCTGGAATTCAACGTTACTTTATATGATGCCGTTGCACTTACCTTTAGTTTATTGGGCTACCAGCTCAACGACTACGGCCCGGCGTCGGACATTTTATTTCGGAATTACATCCGTTTTAATTCTTCTGGGCATGATTCTGTCGAAGGTGCCGGGGGGCGTCGATGCCGTTTTTCCGCTGACGTTGTTGGTTCGCTGTATTGTCAATATGCAGCCCGTTCGTTTGGGTCGGCAAACGCCCATGCTGATTGACTAAGTTTCGTCTGGTTATAATTCCTGTAGAAAGTGCTTTGTGTGGATGAAAGAATAAACCAAGAACTACATCCATGAAAAAACTGCTGATTCCCGGTCTCCTGCTGATTTGGGTTACTAACGCGCTGGCTCAACCCGTTGAGCGGCTCGTCAAAGTTATTGTTACGCCCGATCATGCCGACTGGCTCTATAAGCCCGGTGAATCCGTTAAATTTAACGTGTCTGTTTATCGAAGTAACGTACTGTTGAAAGGCGCGAAACTCCGGTACGAAATCGGACCGGAGAAGATGGAGCCCACCAAAAAGGAAACGGTTACCCTAAAAGATGGTACGCTGGCGCTGGATGCCGGTACAATGAAAACGGCTGGTTTCCTGCGCTGCATTGCCACCGTTGAACTGGATGGAAAAGAATATCGGGGCTTGACAACAGCGGGCTTTGAGCCGTTGACGATCAAGCCGACGGTTGCTAACCCCGCCGACTTCAAATCATTCTGGGACAACGCAAAAGCTGATCTGGCGAAGGTTCCAATGGACGCCCGTATGACACTGCTGCCCGAGCGATGTACCGAGCTAACCAATGTTTACCAGCTCAATCTGCAAAATATTAACAACTCGCGGTTCTACGGTATTTTGTGCGTGCCGAAAAAAGAAGGAAAATACCCCGCGATTTTACGAGTCCCCGGCGCGGGTGTCCGGCCGTACAATGGGATGATTGCCGAAGCCGAAAAGGGCTTTATTACGCTTGAAGTGGGTATACATGGTGTTCCGGTTACGATGGACCCCAGTGTGTATGACAACCTGAGCCGGGGACCACTCAACGGTTATCAGGCCGCCAACTTAGACGATCGCGACCGTTATTATTACAAACGGGTTTACCTGGGCTGCATTCGGGCGGTCGATTTTCTGGCGAGTATGCCGCAGTACGATGGTCAGAATATGGCCGTTACGGGTGGGAGCCAGGGCGGTGCGCTGAGTATCGTCACGGCCGGACTGGATTCGCGCATCAAATGGGTGGGCGCTTATTATCCAGCCTTGTGTGATGTGACAGGCTACCTGAATGGCCGCGCCGGCGGTTGGCCGCACCTGTTTGCAGGCGACAATCTGGCGTTCAATAACAAACCCGACCGTATCAAAACCACCGGCTATTATGACGTTGTCAACTTCGCCCGGATGGTGAATGTACCGGGCTACTATTCATGGGGTTTCAACGACGAAACTTGCCCGCCTACCTCTATGTATTCGGCCTATAATGTTATTCCAGGCCCTAAAATGCTGGATATTTCGCTCGATACGGGCCACTGGACCTATCCCGAACAAACCGAAAAAATGACCACCTGGCTGCTGGGGCAGCTAAAAGGAGGGAAATAAGGGCGCTAAATGCTACTATGCCGATTTAACCCGGTGCAAGTGTACTAATGTGTAATTACAGGATTGGCGGGATTTGATCAAAAAAATCGTGCCAATCCTGTAATCTTGTCAGAAAGAATTTATCAATCAGTCCAACGCAACCAAACCGTTCAGATTTTCGTAAACATAGCATGCAACTCTTCGTCAACAGTACGCTTAACGATACGCTTAAAGCTAAACTTCAGCAACATCTTTCGTCAGATATTATTTCTGTTTTTCGGTCTGACTTACCCGAGTCCGATCAACAGGCCGCCTTCCAGTCGGCCGATTTGCTGCTCGGAAATCCACCAGTAGCCTGGTTCAGTGAGTCGATGTCAAACCTGAAATTCTGGCAGTTGGACTCGGCGGGGTTCGATGGGTACAAATCCGTTCGAGTCCAGGCATCCATTGCCAATATGGGCGATTATTTTGCCCGTCCCTGTGCCGAAACGATGGTAGCCGGTATCCTGGCGGTCTATCGCCGAATTCCTGAACTGGCTCTGCTGCAAAGTCGGTCGGAGTGGGTTGGCGCACCCATTCGCGGGCGCACGGACTCGCTATGGAAAAAACGTGTGGTGATTTTGGGTACGGGCACCATTGGGCAGGCCGTTCGGCAAATGCTGGCCGGATTTGCGTGTGATACAAAGATGCTGGCCCGCACTGATCCGCAGGCCGATTTGCATTCGGCAGAAGAGCTCAAAGCCGTATTACCCCAAACCGATATTGTCGTCAATTGTCTGCCTGGTACGGCTGCGGGATTCTTCTCGGCAGACCTGATCGCGGCCATGAAACCGGGTAGTTTGTACGCCAACGTAGGCAGAGGTACGACAACCGACGAGCCAGCCTTAATCCGGGCCTTACAATCTGGCCGGCTGGGTAGCGCCGTACTCGACGTAACGGCTAAAGAGCCTTTGCCAACTGACAATCCGTTGTGGACCTTGCCGACCGTGCTCCTAACCCAGCACACGGGGGGTGGGCAACCCGACGAAGATGGCGGAAAAGTGGATTTGTTTCTGCGAAATCTGACGCTGTTCCAGGCGGGTCAGCCCCTGGAGAATGCTGTTGAATTAGGGCGTGGATATTAGATTTTAGTTTGAAACTTGCTTTCTCAAATGGCCCTTTTAGCGTTCACTGTGCCCTTTTTTCAACTTTTCTTTGTATATTTAAAGAGTTAAACGAGACGATAATCGTTCATCAAATCCGCGTACTTATCCAGTGGAATAGTTCCTGAAACAAGTCAATGATAAACGAAGAAAATGAACAACCGATAGAGGATGACAACCAGCAGCCTGACGTAGA
>JANXVQ010000917.1 GCA_025351545.1 Spirosoma sp. | reverse complement strand
CTAGATAACTTTACGTTTTCCGTTTCTTCTTCCGGGCAGACGGGAACAAAACGTTATTCAGAATTAGCCGGTAGCCGGGCGAATGCGGGTGCAAATTAAGGTCGGTAGGGTTACGGAAACCACCCCCACCGCGCATACCTTCGGGGTCATGACCGCCATAAAACGTCCATTGCCCTTTGCCCGATTCACCGTAAATATAGCGGTCGGAGGTTTTGCTTTCCCCCATCACTAACGTACTCGGTTTGACGGCTGTTTTTCGGAAAGCGGTTGTCTGACCGAAAAATTCTTTAATAATGGATTCATGATTCTGGGTGAGCATGGCCGGAATGACATCCCATTTAGCCGAGAAGTTAAACAACTCGAAGAAACCACTGGGTTGGTCAAACCCGCGTCCCCCAGCCGAATTTATATCAGAAAAAGTAGAAAAGCCCCGATACCCATTGTCGCCTTCGAGGGTAAAGTTGCCGAATGCAAACGTTTTGCTAAAATCAAGTTTTGACTGAGCATTGGGGTCTATATCATCGCCGTCGTAACTGCTGCCCACAATGTCAACGCCCTCGGCGGCTAGCGCAATATCGAGCGTTTCAGCGGCCGAACACATGGCAAATAAATAACCGCCACCCGAACAAAAGGCTTTGATGGCCTTAGCAACCGCGAGTTTCATCTGCGACACTTTGGAATAGCCATATTTACGCGCAATGTCTTCCTGAGCTTTAATGTCGGTTAAGGTTTGCCGATGCATATTCCGGCCATACTGACCCGTAAAATCCTCATGGTGTAAGTGCAGCCAGTCGTATTTCGGCAAGTCGCCTTTCAGAATTTCCTCATCATAAACAACCTCATAGGGAATTTCGGCGTAGGTCAATACCAGCAATACAGCGTCTGTATTCTCGAACTCGGCCGGGCTGACCTTAATGGGCGAATACACAATTATTTTAGCCGCTTTCTGAAGCGTCACCACATTCATGTTCAGATCGGGATCGGCTAATTGCTGACGAATAGATGCGGCTCTGGCATCTGAAATAGTCTCGAACGAAACGCCCCGCACCCGGCATTCTGTTTCGATAGCGGCTGTCTGCTTGACCATAAAACTACCGCCCCTATAGTTCAGCAACCAATCGACGTCCTGATCCTCTTTGAGTATTTTATAAGCAATACCATAGGCTTTGAGATGATTGGACTGCTTATCGTCCATTGGAATCAGGATCGAATTGGCCCAGCCCGGCATGGCGCGGCTGATAATTGCCAACAATAACAGAAAAGATAGGTGCTGTTTCATAGAGTGCCTTATTTTTGACCCAACGTTGCTAACCCAATACCAAATCCCCTATACTATGGGCTGGAACTTTCCAAAAATCACTCGTTACAGTAGTACGCTACTCGTTATTCTTTTACTGGCTATATGCTGTAACCGTCGCTCTTTACCAGCTAATCCGATTATGATTGAAACCGGCGTGTCGCAGACATTGGCTAAAGCCAGAAAGCAGGCAATCAGCCAACTGTCCTATGCTCTAAAGTTCGACATTCCGGCGCAGAAAAACCAACCTATTCTATCAACCGAAACGATTACATTCGACTGGGCTGTAATCCGTTCGAAAAAAAATACACTCCCAGCGCAGTTACCGATCGACTTTAAAGAAGAACGCGCTCATATCCAGAATGTTTCAGTTAATGGAGCCGCTATTCCAGTTGTATTTGAGAGCGAACATTTGCTGATTTCTACTGCTTTTTTGAAGCCAGCCAGGAACACAATTTCGATTCAATTTATAGCGGGAAATTTATCACTAAATCGCAATGATGAATACCTGTATACTTTGCTCGTTCCGGACCGCGCCCGTACGGTTTTTCCCTGCTTCGATCAACCCGATTTGAAGGCTACTTTTCAGGTTTCACTGATTGTTCCGGCCAGTTGGCAAGCGATGACCAATGCGCCCCCGAAAGACTCGTCTGTGGTGGGCGATCGCAAAACGATAAATTTCCTGGCGTCGGATCATATTCCAACCTATTTGTTCTCGTTCGTCGCTGGCAAATTCACGACAGAAATGCGTACCCTGAATGGGCGGCCAATGACGCTTTTCCACCGCGAAACCGATTCGACCAAACTCAAATTGAGTATGGAGCCGCTTTTTACGCTCCACGCCGATGCCCTGAAGTTTCTGGAAGACTTCTCCCGGATTCCCTATCCGTTCCAAAAGTTCGATTTCGTGGCCATACCCGATTTTCAATATGGTGGTATGGAACATGCCGGAGCCATTGACTACCGGTCGTCGGCTTTGTTTTTAGACAACGGTGCTACGCGCGATCAACGACTATCCCGCGCTCATGTAATTGCCCATGAAACCGCGCACATGTGGTTTGGCGACCTGGTAACAATGCGTTGGTTCGACGATGTATGGCTCAAAGAAGTGTTCGCCAATTTTATGGCCGACAAAATCATGGAAGTTTCGACCCCCGACGCCAATTATAACCTCCAGTTTGTGGTCGACCATTTTCCGGCGGCTTATGGCGTTGACCGTACCGAAGGAGCCAATCCTATTGGGCAGCCGCTGGTCAATTTGCAGGAAGCCGGTTCGCTCTACGGCGGCATCATTTATCACAAGGCACCCATAATGATGCGGCAATTAGAACAGCTAATGGGCAAAACTGCCCTGCGAGACGGGCTACGGGAGTATCTTAAAAAATATACATCAGACAACGCTAGCTGGGTTGATCTGATCAGCATTTTAGATACGCATACACCAGCCGATTTACAAACCTGGAATCGTGTTTGGGTCAATGAAACTGGCCGCCCAACGTTTACCTACCAGCTCGATAAACAGGACGGAAAAATCAGTCGTCTCGTTATTTCGCAAAAAGGTGAAGATGGCACCAACCGATTGTGGCCGCAGAGTTTCGAGGTTTCTCTGGTTTACCCCGATCATGTCGACGAGCTAACGGTAAACATGACTCAGTCACAAATCGTATTGAACGAAGCTGTTGGCAGGTCCGCACCATCGTTTGTCGTGTTCAATGCGTCGGGGCAAGGCTACGGGGTTTTCCCAGTCGATACGGCGATGATATCAAACCTGATTTTGCTGAAAAATCCCGTAACGCGGGCTTCAGCTTACATCAATCTCTACGAAAATATGCTTTCCGGGCAAATTATCACGCCTGCGCAGTTAGCGGCAACTTACCAAAAACTGTTGGGAAATGAGCCAGAAGAGCTGAATCTGCGCTTACTTACCAGTCAATTATCGGATATTGTCTGGACGTTAACCAAACCCAAAAATCGTCCGGCACTGGCATCGGGTATCGAACGGGAAGCCTGGCGGGCGATGGAGCAGGAAACCGCTCCCGGCAAGAAAAAACTGTTGTTCAGGTTATACCAGAATATAGCCCTAAGTTCAGAAGCTCGCGAGAATCTTTACACGATCTGGAATGAGCAAAAA
>JANXVQ010000890.1 GCA_025351545.1 Spirosoma sp. | reverse complement strand
CACGAATCGCTTATCACCAGTGATGCCATTATACTTGGCATATTTCTGGTGTTACAAAGTTTCAACGAATTATCTGCTGCCAGCGGCTTTGGTATTGCTGACCGCCACCGCCGACATGCGGTCTATCAGGCCTACGTTCATGCTTATTACGGCCCGCGTCATTAAAGCGCCCTACTTTTTGTAGCCGTTGGCAGTCAGGCCAATATTGGCGGAGTGTCAACCGCTCCGGCTGTCGCGTCGATCTTTTATCCAGCCTTAGCTCCCGTTGGTGTACTGCTGGCGGTATTGAGTCACGTACCAGGCGTATATGGCGGCCTGATTACCGGCTGGCTAATGCGACTTATGATCTGGTTTTACGCTTGAGCTTTGACAAAGTTCAAAACTTTGTCGAAGCTCGTTGCTTGCCAATTACTACTGGTTTGTTGTTTGCTACGGACTTATCGACACTTACATAAATCAACGAAATTATGACCCGACGAAGTTGACCTGTTGGTTGACCACACTAAATCTTAAATAGCTACATTTGAATTTTACAACCGTACCTATGGACATCATTTCACTGAATGAATTTTATAAACAAATCGCACCCGGAGTGGAAGGTGGTCTGGAGTATCTTTTGCCAGATGGTATAAACAAAGAAATAGGCCACTTTAATGTATTTGATACAAGCGACCTTGTAGCCAGATTCAAGGTAAAGCCATTTATGCCTTACAACAGACGGGCTTATTATAAAATCAGTTTGATTGGCGGACGGAATAGAGCTGAGTATGCCGATAAAGTAATAGAAATTGAAAAAAATGCGCTCGCGTTTGCAACACCTAAAGTACCCTATCATTGGTTGCCGCAGGACATGAATCAGTCCGGTTACTTCTGCGTCTTTACGGATGAGTTTCTCATCCAAACCAAAAGTGGCGTTGTCTTGGATGAGTTGCCTATTTTCCAGCCCGGCGGCTATCCCATCTTCCAGATTTCAGACGAAGAGGCCGAAGAAATTACCTTCATATTTAAGAAGATACATAAGGAGTTAGCCTCAAATTATGCGTATAAGTACGACCTGATCCGTAATTATGTACTCGAACTGATCCATTACGGGCAGAAGCTACAGCCTGCTACGTCACTCTATCCAACCCATACGGCCGCCGACCGTGTTTCATCACTATTTATCGAATTACTGGAGCGGCAATTTCCGATTGAATCGCCCCATCAAAAGCTCAGCCTGCGTACGGCCAAAGACTACGCAGACCGACTGTCCATCCACGTGAATCATTTGAATAAAGTATTGAAGGAAAACATCGGAAAAACGACCACCGATATTATTAGCGGTCGGGTCGTACAGGAAGCCAAAATCCTGTTGAAACAAACCGACTGGACTATTTCAGAAATTGCTTACTGTTTAGGTTTTGAAGAAGTGGCCCATTTCTCCAACTTCTTCAAAAAACGAACGTCACTTGCCCCTATCGGCTTCCGTTCCTAAGGTATCTGATTTGAATTTTGCAAACAATGGATTGATGTTCGCAAACAGCACGGCGGCTCACTGCTCTACTTTTGTTTCATCAAATCAGATGGCACAGAACAATGCAACTAACGAACAATACAATCTTAATTACAGGCGGAACGAGTGGTTTCGGCTACGAATTTGCCGCCCAGCTACTGGCTCTTGGTAACACCGTAATTATAACAGGCAGGAACCAGATCAAACTTGACCAGACAAAGAAACAACTGCCCAATGTGCATACGTTTCAAAGCGATGTGAGCGATCCGAAGGCCATTACGCTACTTTTTGAGCAGGTTACCCGGCAGTTTCCCGACCTCAATATCCTGATCAATAATGCGGGAGAAATGCGGAGGCTTAACCTGCTTGACCCGACTATTGATCAGGAAAATGTCAATCGCGAAATCGCGATTAACTTATCGGGACCGATTCGCATGGTCCAGCAATTTCTACCCCATTTACGAACAAAGAAATCCGCTGCCATTTTGAATGTAACGTCCGGGCTAGCTTTTATTCCCTTTCCGATATCGCCAATCTATGGCGCAACCAAGTCCGGGCTTCGCGCTTATACGCAAGCGCTGCGGGTGCAGTTGAAGAAAACCAGTATTATGGTATTTGAATTGGTTGCTCCGGCTGCCAGAACACCGTTATCCGACAAATTTGAGGGCGATGTTGATAGCAAAATGGCGATGGACCCAGACAAAATAGTAAGTGCGGCCATTAAAGGACTGAAGAACAACAACTTTGAAATCCTTCCGGGAATGGCCGTCATGCTTAAATACTTGAGTCGGATCGCACCGGGCCTCCTTTTCGGTCAGTTTAGTAAAGTGGCCGAAAAAGCATTTACTGCAAAAAAATAGTCAATTTGATTTGTCTACGTCAACCATTTTCCTCTTAGGACTCTGATTTACCCGACATAGTTGTAAAGCATAAAGACCGGCAGAAAATCTACCGGTCTTTATAACTATCCAATCTGGAAACTAGAGAGTGCCTTTCAAAACTTACTCCATTGCCATTTCGGTGTGGGCGGGTGCTTCAATTTTCTTACCGATAAACAGTAACAGCAACGGCACACAGATCACGAAAAACGCGCCGATAACAAGGAAGGTATCGGCATACGTCATCACTAATGCCTGTTTCATAACGGCACCCTGCATAATGCCATACGCTTTGCTGGTGGCTGACACCAGGGCATCTCCTTTGGAAAGAAACAGGCCGGTATATTGCTTGATACGGTCGACCGAAAGCGGATTATAAATCGAGACATTGTCGCCCAGCCGCGACGCATGAAACATCGTACGCGTTGAAATATATGTGGTCATGATAGCGGTTCCGAACGTGCCGCCTAACTGACGGATCATACCCGTTAGGGCCGAACCCTGAGGAATGTCGATGTTTTTCAAATCCGCTAAAGTGATGGTTGTCAGCGGAATGAAAATCAATCCCATACCAACGCCCCGAATGATGAGTGGCCAGAAAAAATAATCAGGACCGGCCGCAAGGTTGATAGCCGACAAATCGAAACAGAAGCCGAAAAACATCAGAAAGCCTATAGCTGCATACCAGATGGGTGATATGTAATTCTTACCCATCAATCCCCCAACCACAGGCATCATCATGCCCGTTGCAATTGAACCGGGCATGAGCAGTAATCCTGTCTGACTGGCAGTGAATCCCAGAATCGTCTGGCAGAAAACCGGAATAATAAAGACCGACGCAAACAGACCGAAACCCAGGATAAAATTAAACAGCGTACCCACCGCAAACCGTCGCTGGAGTAGCAATCTCAAGTCCAGAATAGGTATTTTGGCGGCCAACTGCCGCCAGATAAAGCCAATCAGTCCGACAACTGCAGCAATGGTCATTCCAACGATAAACGTTGAATCGAACCAGTCTTTTTCTTCGCCTTTTTCCAGAATGATCTGTAATCCACCAATACCCATGATCAGGAGTATCAGGGCTAGCCAGTCCATCTTGCCCGCCACTATTTTCTCAGCGGGCTCCTTAATGTACGTATACGTTAGAAAGGTGGCTAGAATTCCAAACGGAATATTGATGTAAAATACCCAGTTCCACGATAGATTATCGGTGATGTACCCGCCAAGGGTAGGCCCAATGGAAGGCCCAATGATGACACCCATTCCAAAAATAGCGTTGGCAATACCCAGATCTTCCTTGGGAAAGGTCTGAATCAGAATAGATTGAGCCGTTGTTAGCAAACCACCACCACCAATTCCCTGCACAACCCGGAAAAATACCAGTTCCCAGACATTGGTGGATGTCCCACAGAAAATCGACGCAATGGTGAACATAATAATTGACGCTGCAAAATAATTCCGGCGGCCCAATTTGGATGTCAGCCAGCCCGACATGGTAATCATAACGGCACTGGCTGCTGCGTAACCCGTAACGACCCAGCTAATATCGCCGAGCGATGCGCCGAGGTTACCCATCATCTGGTTCAACGTAACGTTAACGATCGACGAATCAATCGTTTGCAGAAGAGCGGCCGTCGTTACTGTCAACACGACGATCCATTTATCAAAACCTAACTTCTTCATTGAGTCTATCTTGTAGTGGTCTTTGTGCTGGTGGTTCGGGTGGTGCCGGGTTCTCAAACCCGACACCACCCGAACAAAGACCTTTTATTTCTGTAAATCCACGGCAACCGTCACACTCATGCCGGGGCGGAGTTTAGCGTAAAGAGGGCTGTTTTTATCCAGATCGATGCGGACCGGAATCCGTTGCACCACTTTCACATAGTTACCGGTGGCGTTATCGGGAGGAAGCAGTGCGAATTTTGCGCCCGTTGCGCCAGCAAATGAGCCAACGTGACCAACCAGTTTCTCCCCGCCAAACGCGTCTACATCGATGTCTACCGTCTGGCCAGGCTGCATCTGGTTCAATTGTGTTTCTTTAAAGTTGGCTGTAACCCATAGTGACGAATTACCCACTATTGAGCAGAGCGCTTGCCCAGCCTGAACCAATTGCCCTACCTGTACCGACCGCTTGGAAACAACACCCGATGCCGGGGCTCGTACAACGGTATAGGAAAGTTGAAGATTAGCCAGATCTAAATCCGTCTGACGCTGTTTAATAGTCGCCTGCGCCACTGAAATCTGGCCTTGGGTTGCCTTACGCTGCGAACTCGTAATACCCGTTTGCGTACCAGCCACATTCACCTGAGACTGAGCTGTTTGTAATTGAGCCTGTGCCGCCATCACTTGAGCCTGAGCCGCATCGCGATCAGCCTGAATAGCATCAAACTGTTGCTGAGGAATGGTTTTTTCAGCCAGCAATCGGCTGTAACGCTCAAAATCCTGGTTGGATTTCCGGGCACGAGCCTGCGCTAATGCTACGTTAGCCTGGGCAGTAGCGACCTGATCGCGAGCCGTTTGTATACTCGCCTGTGAGTTTTGCACCGACGCCGATGCTACGTTCACCTGCGAACGGGAAACCCGGTCGCCAGCCATCGCACTTTGCAAAGCCGCATCGGCCTGGGCCACCCGGATTTTGTAATCGGCATCATCCAACACAATAAGCGTATCGCCTTCCTTAACGAATTGATTGTCTTTGAATCGAATTGCCTTCACGTAGCCACTTGCCTTGGGAATAACCGGGTTCACGTCGCCGTCAATCTGAGCATCGTCGGTCGTTTCATGACGTTGCAGATATTTGAATTCAGTGTACCCAAAAAAGAGAGCAATGGCCAGGATAATGACTCCCCCTATACGAATTAAAGTTTTGGTATTCATGGTTTTGTATCGCTTAACGAAACGAGATTAATTAAGGTTGTTGCCCGTAGCTTTCAATAGGCGCTGATAGGCCAGTTGCGCATCCACGGTAGCGTTGATAACATTGAGTTGTGCCTGAAGCAAAAAACTGTTCGCTTCTAACAGATCCGTCGAACCAACCAATCCATTACGGAAGCGAGATTCGGTCAGGCGGTAATTTTCCTGCGCTTGCCCAACCGCCGTACGGATCACATTCTGCTGTTCCAGAGCCAGTTGGAAATTATTATAAGCCGTAACAACTTCCGATCGAATTTGATCGGTTTGTTGCTGACCCTGCAAATCAGCCTGATCGATAGCCGTTTTGGCGCTGTTTAGTTTACCCTTCATAATATAGAGCGAGCCGATATTGTAGGTTAGCCCCAGCCCTACATTCCAGGCACTCACAAACGAGTTTCCTTCGGGAATGAGTTTGGCCGTTGGGTTAATATAATTATACCCGACCGACGCACCGAGATGCGGATACATGATGCTTTTGGTGTTACGCAACATGGCCTCAGCCGATTGTTGTCGCAGTACATTGGCCTGTACCTCGGGGCGAGTCTGCACAGCCTGTGTCAGGAAATTGCTTAAAGGCTCAACCGTTGTAATGGGGTTCGTCAGCGTCGTATCGACAGCAACGGTCTGATCGTCGGGCAAGCCAATAAGCAGGTTGAAATTATACAGGGCTGTCTGGCGGGCTTTATCGACCTGTAACCGACTCAATTGCAGATTATTTTTTTGCAGCTGAATCTTCAACACTTCGTTGGCCGTCACAATTCCTTCTTTCTCCAGACTTCTGGCCTCACGCTCTTTCTCATCGAACTGCCTGATACTCTGATCAATTACGGTGGTTGAGCGAATCAGCTTGACGATGTTATAATAGGCATCGCTTACGGTATAGATCAATTCTGAACGATTGCGTTTTGCATCCAGATGACTGGCTCTTGCCAACAAATTGACGGATAACTCAGCCGACTTTTCAGCAAAACCCCCAAATATTTCTTTAGCAACCGTAACGCCACCAATAGTCGCATTAAAAGCACCAGCAGGAATGCTGGCAAGGGCTTTTCCATCAGCACCCTGTCCGAATGAGAACGGACCCGTTAAGCTGTACCGCGAATAAGCCAGCGATGCATTTGCCGTTGGCAAACTACGATCTTTAGCCTCCTGCGAACGGGCTTCGGCCGATTGTGTGCGTGAATCGGCTAGCTTAATCCCCTTATTATTTTGTAAGGCTAGCTGAATAGCCTTATCGAGGGGCATTGCAGATGGTGTTGGCTGGGCGTTTATCCAGCCCATACTCAGCAACCACAGGCCAGCCCCTATTACGTACTTTTTCATTTTACCGATTTCTAATTTTATCCAGGAGTGTGTTCATTGTTCGTACTTCCTCGTCAGTCAAATGGCTGACAACCGATTCAAAATCTTTAAAATCGGCCGCTACCTTTTCCAAAAACTGATATGATTCTTCAGTTAGCCGCAGGTTGACACGCCGACGATTTTGCACATCAGCTTCGCGCACAACTAAATTTTTCGCTATCAGCCGGTCAGTCAGGCGGGTCATATCCGAATTCAAATCCGTCATTTTCTCCTTTAACTCACCCGCAGTCAGGCTATTTGGAAAAACTTCCGAAAGACGGCGCAGGGCAATGTACTGTTGTACCGATAGATCGAACGGTGCTAGTTTCTGTGCAAAATGATTAAAGATGTAGCCATCCGTCATGTGCAGATTTTTAATTAGCCGGTGATATTCATTGATG
>JANXVQ010000876.1 GCA_025351545.1 Spirosoma sp. | reverse complement strand
CGGTTGCTGGCCAACTATAGAGAACCTAAAACGGGCATTTACCTGACGGCTCACGGCAGCTACGGCTGGCGGGGAAATACTAAAATAGATCAGGATACCTATCAGGCCAATGACAAGGTTTATAACACCAACCAGGTGCAGGTGCCCGACACATATGATGCCGCTCTTCGATTGGGTGTGTTGCGTAAAGGCTGGCAAACCGAAGTCTGGGCCGAGCGCGTAGCTTGTCTGAACGGTGACAATATCCGTCGGAATGATATGCCCTATCCCACCAACAACATGCAGGCTACCTCGGTAGGTTGGTATGGTAAAGTGCAACCCCATAACATTGGGCTCAATGCGCGTGTGGGTTATGTTGTTGATGGACTGAACGTTAGCCAGAGTACTAGCTATACGGTGGGCGTGTTGTACCAAATCAATTTTAAAAAATAATCAAACGGCATGGTCGAACCGTCGATGTGGCCGACCCGCGCCGAAGCAACTGTACTCTCATGAAAAAACATAGTCAATTAGTTACAATCTGTTGCGTAATGATCGGTTTGTCAGCGGCTATTATTTCCTGCGACAAAAGTATTACAGAACCTCAGCGGGTGGGGTATATACCCGCCAGCGTCGATGACAAAGCAGGAGCCTGGAAAACGTACATAGTAACCGCCCCCACCGACGTAACCGTGGCTACGCCAACGGCTGTAACATCTGCCGATTACCTTGCTGAGATCGCTGATCTTAAGTCTAAATCGGTTAGCCTAACGCAGGAACAACAGGACGCCGTTGTATACTGGGGCACCGGGGCCGTGTATCGCTGGAACGAAATTGCACGCGAATTAGCGGCTCGTTACAATACTCCACCAGCCTCCAACGCCGACGGTAAATATCCCGTGCCGGATGCGGCCAACCCATTGGCCGACCCGAAATTTCCGTTTGCCAACCCACCGTATGCGGCTCGCGCTTTTGCTTATCTGAGTGTAGCTCAATACGATGCGTTGGTAGCAACCTGGAATTATAAGTACCAGTTTAAACGGGCGGCTCCGTCGAAAGTTGATGCAACGATTCGGGTAGCGTTGCCAACATCGACCTTACCGTCGTATCCATCAGAAGATGCTGTTGTCGCGGCTGCATCCTACACCGTATTAAAGGCGATGTTTCCCGGCGAAGTGCCTTTTCTGGACGCGAAACTGGCCGAACACAAAAACAGTCGTTTATGGGCGGGTATGAATGTAGCCAGTGATTTAACTGCCGGAGCCGATTTAGGCAATCAGGTGGCGGCTAAAATAATGGCCCGAGCTAAGACTGATGGCATGAGTGCTGCCAATAATCAGGCATTGACGGCGGGTATGATCGAAGCCGCGAAAGGCCGGGGGCTGAGCGAAGCCTGGGTTAGTCAGGAAATGCCTATCCGTCCGCCAATGCTGCCCAACTACGGCGCCGTAACGACCTGGAATTTCGACAAAGCAGCCCTGGTTACGTTACGCCCCGGCCCGCCACCGGCGCTGAACACCGCAGAATTTACGACAGCCTTAGACGAACTGAAAGCGATTAACAAAAACCAGACCCGCGACCAGGCTCGTATTGCCAACTACTGGTCCGACGGCGCGGGGAGTTACACGCCCCCCGGTCACTGGATGCGGACGGCGGCCAATGCGGCAAACGAAGCCAAATATAGCGAGGTCCGCATGGCTCGTACGCTGGCCCTGGTTGGTACGACGCTTATGGATGCCGGGATTGCCTGCTGGGATACAAAGTATTTTTACTACTATCCACGCCCGCAGCAGTTTGGGGTAAAAACATCCGTTGGCTTGCCAAATTTCCCTTCTTATGCGTCGGGCCACTCGACGTTTTCGGGTGCTGCGGCTGCGGTACTAAGTTCTATTTTCCCCGATAAAGCGCAGGACTTCAGCGACGAAGCGTCAGAAGCTTCTTTATCGCGGGTATATGGGCTGATTCATTACCGATTTGATTCGGATCAGGGGTTGATACACGGCAAAAAAATAGGCTCATACGCTATAACACGCAGCAAAACTGACGGGTCAGGACTATAAAAAACGAATAATGAACAGTGTAAGATGACGTGTTTCTGAGAGGCCATTTCACATTGTTCGTTGACCATTACCTTCAAATACATGCCACATATCCCATTGCCAGCGCAGTTACCGGGCATTACCGGCCTGCTCGAATATCGACTGGATACGGCCCAGCCCATCCGGGAACTCACGCAGATTTTGCTGCGGGGTGAGTCAACCCTGTCACAGGGGGAACGTGAGCTGATTGCCGCTTTGGTATCAGCTCGTAACTGCACCAATTTCTGCGAAGCGGCACATTCCAAAGCTGCCGACTTGCTATTGGGCAATGACGAAACGGCCCACGCCGTGAAACACGATATCGAAACAGCTCCTGTGAGCGAAAAAATGAAGGCGTTACTTCAGATTGCAGCCCTTGCCCAGAAAAACGGGAAGGACGTTACGCCCGGAGCCGTTGCCCGCGCCCGCGAAGCGGGTGCTACTGACCGCGAGATTCATGACACAGTGCTGATTACGGGCCTGTTTTGCCTGTACAATAAGTATGTGGATGGGTTGGCAAGTGTAACACCTACCGATCCGGCTTACTACCAAATGCTTGGCGAGCGGATAACCAGCCGGGGCTATGTTCGGCCACCAGGCGGTTATCAAATACAAACCCACTAACCGATTAGCCGAGATTTTGCCCAACGTTTTGTGAGACCCGAGTAGCTAAACAAGGCACCCCAAAAACAACCCGATTACCCTATTTCTCGCTTTTATTCTACCGACCGAAGAACTCATTTTTCGGTCGGCCCACCCATTATTTGCTTTTTTTAACGAAACAGACATGAAAACAAGACAGATCATTCCCATCCTGGCAATGATATTTTTACTCTCTTTATCTGCCTTTTCGCAATCGCGCCGGGTATCAGGTACAGTACGCGATACTGATACTGGACAACCGCTGGCTGGCGCCAGTGTAGTTGTGAGAGGCCAACCGACTGGCGCTGTGGTCGATGCCGCTGGCCGATTTGCGCTAACGACGGGTCAACGCGGACCGTTAACACTAAAAGTTTCGATGGTTGGTCACGAAACCCAAACGGCTCACGTGGCCGATGGCGACCAATCTGTTGCTATCAGCCTTCAGCTTGCTACCAATGCCTTGCAGGATGTGGTTGTGGCTGCATCGCGGGTGGAGGAGAGTTTGCTGCTGGCTCCCGTAACGGTCGAAAAAATGGACCTGCGAACCATTCGGGAAACGCCGTCGGCTACGTTCTACGAAGGGATCAACAACCTGAAAGGGGTTGACATGGTCACGAGCGGACTGACTTACAAACAAATTAACACGCGGGGTTTTGCCAGTACGGGCAACAGCCGTTTTTTACAGTTAATTGATGGTGTCGACAACCAACCGGCGGGTTTCGGTTTCTCCGTTGGTAACATGTTTGGCTTAAGCGATTTAGATGCCGAAAGCGTGGAACTGGTGCCGGGAGCCGCTTCAGCTTTGTATGGTCCGGCGGCTTTCAACGGGGCTTTGCTCATGACCAGTAAAGATCCGTTTAAGTATCAGGGGCTGAGTGTTCAGACGAAAGTCGGTGTAAACCACGTCAACGATTCAAATACAGGGACTGCTATTTATCAGGACTATGGCCTGCGCTATGCCAAAGCGTTTAACAATCGACTGGCGGTGAAACTGGTCGCTTCGTATATGAAAGGGCTCGACTGGTTTGCCACCGACTATACGGATGTAGACGCCACTGCATTGCCCGACAAACTGGGACCTGGCAACCCGGCTTACAACGGCCTGAATGTATATGGCGACGAAGTGAACCGGACAATTGCCGGCATTGGCAAAGTGTCTCGTACCGGCTATCAGGAAAAAGATCTGACGGACTACCATGTTTATAGCCTGAAGCTAAATGGTACCGTTCACTACCGTATTACCCCGAAACTGGAGGCCATTTATTCCTATAATTTTTCTAAAGGAACCGCAAATTATACGGGGAGTAACCGCTTTTCTGTCAATGGGTTTTCGCTGGTTCAGCATCGGATCGAACTTCGGGGAACCAATTTTATGGTACGCGGCTACACGAATCAGGAAGATTCTCACGATTCATTCAACACGCGTTCGTTGGGGCAACAAATTGACCGCACTTGGGTACGTGATCTGAGTGGTAACGCAGTGGCGCCAAATGTAGCCGACCAAACTTGGTTCGACCGGTACACGGCCGCCTATCAGGGCAAAGTGAAGGGCGTAACGGCCAGCGATAATAGCATTGCCCGCTCATTTGCCGATCAGGGGCGTTTGCTGCCGGGCTCTGCTGAATATGAACAACAAAAAGCGCGGCTAATTGGTATTCAGGGACTGGCGGGAGCCGGAATCCTGAGCCAGACGAAGATGTATCATGCCGATGCCCAATATAATCTGACATCGGCTCTGAAGTCGGCCGGGCTTTCGGGTACAGATTTGCTGATCGGCGGCAACTTCCGGCAGTTCAGCCTGTTCACTAACGGAACTCTGTTTGACGATAAGGGTGGCCGGATTTTATACAGCGAGTTTGGGGCCTTCGCCCAATTGAGCAAAACTCTGCTCGAAGACAAACTGAAACTAACCGTATCGGGTCGCTACGACAAAAACCAGAACTTCGCGGGCTACTTTACGCCCCGTGCATCGGCGGTGTTTTCGCCTGGCGACCGGCACCATTTTCGGGCCTCATTCCAGTCGGGCTATCGTAACCCAACGCCCAGCGATCAGTTCATTAAACTCAATGTTGGTCCAATCACGATTCTGGGCGGTGCGCCCGGCAATAGTGCGGGTATGAACGTTTATGAAAACTCCATCAACTCAAGCAGTGTTGGTGGCTTCGTGAATGGATTCCTGGCCGATGTGAATAAAGTGGGGCCGCAACAGGCCGTGCTGAACAACAAAGCCAGGTTGGTAAAATCGAACATACCGTACATTGCTCCCGAACGGGTGCAGAGTTTTGAAGTTGGCTATCGTTCGCTGGTAACGAGCCGCCTGTCGCTCGATGCGAATTACTACTTTGGTTCGTACCGGAATTTCATCCTGAATACGGTCGTTATTCGGCCGAATAGCCCCGTGATAAGTGCCGATGGAAGCATTAATCCCGCTGCTGCTCAGGATATTCTGAATTCGGCCTATCAGGCGTTTCAATTGTATACCAACGCGCCCGACCGCGTAACGGCTCAGGGCGCGACCCTCGGTTTGAATTATGCTACAACCGGTGGCTATACGCTAACGGGTAACGGAACCTGGTCGGCTTTTAATCTGCAAAATGCCAATCCGAACAGTATCCCGGCTTTCAACACGCCCCGTTTCAAAACCAATGTAACACTTGGCCACCGCAATATCGCGCCTAATGTCGGGTTCAATGTGGCCTGGCACTGGCAGGAATCGTTCGACTGGGTTGGTTCGTTCAACGACTTACATGCCGGTCGCATTCAGGCCTACAGCCTACTCGATGCGCAGGTAACATTGAAGATACCGACCTACAGGACATTGCTCAAAATTGGCGCGTCGAACCTGACAAATCAGTACGTTGTGCAGGCTTACGGCTCGCCCGCAGTTGGTGGCTTGTACTACGTATCGTTGACGTTCGATCAGGGTATGTTGCGGTAACGATCGAGGCTGTTTAAACTTTAAAAAATCGAGAATAAAATGAGCGAATTTGTCATCTGAATAAAAGTTTAAACAGGGTCATCATCAAAATCACATCAGACTTATAAAGTTTTTAAAACCGCTCCGGCGGCCCGGCTTATAGGTCTAGACAAACAAAAGCCATGAAAACAGCCCAAATGCCTGTTTCTCAGGAGCAACATATCAAACTTCCCTGGGGTAGTTTCGCCCTTTGCATGGTAGCCTATGTGTTTGGCGGTACAGCCAGTACACTTATGGCAACGTATCTGCCGGTGGCTGTACCTCAGTTGCTCGGGGTAGCAACTTCGGCCGATCAGGTGAGCGAAGTGGGTGCCTGGATTAGCGCGGCCTTTCTGTATGGCTGGATGACGGGTGGTCTGCTATTCGGGCCCCTGGCCGACCGGCTGGGTCGCGTTCGGGCGTTAGCGCTGGCAACGGCATTGTGTGGCAGCGCCATGCTGGCAACGGTTTTTGTGCCAAATGAATACGTATTGTTTTTATTGCGTGCCTTAACCGGTGCGGGTGTTGGCGGTATTTTACTGATCTCAACCGTCTACATATCTGAGGTTTGGCCCGTACAATCGCGACCCATTGCCCTGGGTATACTGGCAACGGCTTTCCCGGTAGGCATTGTTGCAACAGGGGCGCTGGCCAGTGGTTTTGGCGATTGGCGTGCCGCTTTTGGCATTGGTATCGTACCCTTAATTGTCGCTTGTCTGGTGTGGGCACTGCTGCCCGAATC
>JANXVQ010000847.1 GCA_025351545.1 Spirosoma sp. | reverse complement strand
AGAGAAATTAACATTTATTTCTCTGTGTACTTTGTGCCTCTGTGGTCAAAATTTTTGCGTGATTAAAGTTGGTTATAAACAACTAAACGAAGCATTTAAGGCAATAGGGTTTGATCCTATTTCACTTCAAGAACTTTTCCTGCGCTGGAAACGGCTTTGCCCCGCTCAAATGCCAGATCAATTCGGCCGAGATTGATACCGGCAAACCCTACCTGATTTATCCAGACGGGTTGCCCATCGAGGTTATTGACCGCAACCGGCGCATCCAGAAATGTATGAGTATGTCCACCGATAATAAGATCGATATTTTTGGTTTTGGCGGCTAACACATTGTCAGAAACCGTTGGCTCGTTGTATTTGAAACCGAGGTGAGACAGGCAGATTACGTAGTCGCACTTTTTCTCGTTACGCAGTTTAGCCGCCGTGTCATTGCCAATTTCGATTGGGTCGAGGTACTTCGTTTCTTTGTAGGCATCTCTGGGAATCAGCCCTTCGGGTTTAATTCCCAAGCCAAAAACACCAATCCGAATGCCGTCTTTGTCGAATACCTTGTAAGGCATTGTCCGGCCATCCATCACGGTATTTTTAAAGTCATAGTTAGCAATGATCAGTGGGAAACTGGCCTTGCCAAACTGCGTGACCATGTTGTCGATACCACCGTCGAAATCGTGGTTGCCGATGGTCCCGGCATCGTAGCCAAGCCGGTTCATAGCCAGAATTTCGGGTTCACCTTTATAGAGATTGAAATAAGGGGTTCCCTGAAAAATGTCACCTGCGTCAAACAGCAGCACATGACGGGGGTTGCCGTCCACTTGCTCCTGCCGAATTTTATGAATGAGCGTGGCTCGTCGGGCCACACCACCTTTACCGGCGTTCCGGCTTCCATCCATCGGAAATGGGTCCAGGCGACTATGCACATCGTTGGTGTGCAAAATAGTCAGCATGTTTGATTTGAGCGCCGGGTTTGCCATAGCCAACCCGGATCGGGCAAGACTATCCGGCGATACTGAGCCGATGACAGCCGCTGTGCCGAGTAACTTTAGAAACTGACGTCTATTCGATGCTAATGCGTCCATCAGAAACGGGATTAATAGGTTGACCGGTTTTGCCCTGCCGCCGAAAATAATCGAGTAGGGCATCCCGCATAAGATAATTGATATTCTCGCTTTTGATCGGGTTTTTTAGAAAACCGGCATCGTCGCCCCCGTTGGCTACATAATCGCTCAGGACAACGGTGTACGTTTCATTCGGTTGGAGCGAACGACCATTCGTAAACGTAACGGACTGTATTTGCTCATTATGGATTTTGGCCCGTAATCCACCCACAACTAACTTGTTTCCTTTGGCAAAGTGATTTAGCATTTGCTGCAACATATCTCCTTTAACAGTCAAAACAATTAGCTGATTATCGAAGGGCATTACCTCAAAAATAGAACCGGTTGTAATATTGCCATCAGGCAAATTACTTCGAATACCACCGTAGTTAAGGTGTGAACAATCAATAGGTTTGCCGTAGCGTATGATTGCCTGCTGAAGCAGAGCATCCGTCAATAAATCATTGAGCGGACCTTCGGGCTGGCCTTTTTCAATGCGCCCGGTTGAGCGGGCCAGTACTTCGTTCATGGTCTTGTCGAGACCTTGCCGGTAAGGTTGCAGGAAACTGGCGACGCTGCTATCGGACGAGGCCGTTAATGAGTCCACGCCGATTCGATTGGCCGTTCGGTTTGTAAGATGATAGCTTGAGTTACAGGCCGACAGGGCAACCAGCGCCAGTAGCAGTAAGTGTTTTTTCATACGTAGTTGCAAGTTCGCAAACTCTGCGCAATCATGTGTTAACAAATCATTAGAAAGCAATGCAAACCAGACAGTATTAAAGACTACTGCCCGGTAAAGGAATTAGGGTGCGCTCGGCCTGATAGTGTACTTTGCGGACCCGACTGAATCCACCCAGGCTAATTTGCAGATTAATTAGTCCGCCCGAGAACGACTCCGTAGAGAGGAGAGGGCTATAAGAAAGCTTTGTCCGAACAAACCAGAAACTGTCTTCCGAGCGGTCAGGTTTTCGGGTGTTGTCGCCCAGCTTAATGTCAAGTATAATGCCGGCTACAGGTGCGTGGTTGATTAGTGATAGTCCTTTGTACCGTTCATCTGCCTGATCTCGGGGGGCTAAGTCGAGCAAACGATAACCAACATATGGAATCAGTCGACTACGGGGTGAGTCGCTTACAATATGGCCTAAACCAACTTCAAATAAGGTTGAACTGACTCTCATAG
>JANXVQ010000795.1 GCA_025351545.1 Spirosoma sp. | reverse complement strand
GCCCCTACTCTTATGCCTTATAAGCCTTTAGCCGAGTTGTTGCACTATTAAAGCCTAATTTCCAGAGTCTCCAATTCCTACTGCGAGCGAGAAATTATACTCATAGCCTATATTCAGCTATTACCTATCAGCAATAATATACTAATTATTTACAGTTTCAATAAAATATAAACAAAATTAAGTAGATATTTAGGCAATCTTATTCCAGTAACCATTGAAATAAATGGGCTGGCCTACCTGATTGTGGCTTATTTTCGACCCCTTATATGTAGTCAGAATTGTTACTAAAAAATTAGACGGTGGGGTTTAATGTCAGTATAAACTTCTGTAAATGATGCAGTTATGAACAAAAGGATTTACATCTTTCTATCCCTCGGATTGTTAATTGCCTGCGATAGTGAAATTGAGTCAGACAATGCGTTTGCGGTGGCCGGTTCCTACCAGTTTATCGAGTATCAGGCTCCTGGAAAGGCAGATGATAATCCAACGGGAGATGTGATCGTCAAGCAGTTAGATAATCAACATGTCAACATACAGGTCAAAGGAGGAGCCGGAAGTACTAAGGTTGCGTACTCATATCCAAGTGTCGTTGTTGTCAGTTTGGCACGAGATCAATACATATTACAAGTTAAAGGAAAAACCATTGGCGAAGCAGGGAATGACGGAATCAGCCGTTACGTAACGATTAAACCCACTTCGAGTATCGTCATTAAAGCAATTGAGTTTTAAGAATCGCTACTAAAAATTTCCTGTGGATTATGGAGGTTTTTCTATTAACCTCATATTCACGAGAGGAACTAATTTTTAAATCGTTTTGCCTCTAAAGCCCTTTAGGCCAGCGTCACCATTGCTTTGATAACTCCAGTGGCCGGATTTAACCAGCTTTCAAATTCGGTTCCTACCTGGTCGAACATAACCCGATGCGTGATGTACGTTGTTGGGTCAACCAGACCGGTTTTTATACTTGCGATGACGTGTTCAAAATCGGCCCGAGTCGCATTTCGGCTACTCATTAAAGTGGCTTCCCGCTTGTGAAATTCGGGATGGCTAAAGCTGACATCCCCCTTCTGCAAGCCAACCAATACATATCGGCCACCGTGGGCCAGGTATGAAAACGCCGTGTTGATGGCCCGTAGACTTCCGGTTGCATCAATCACCACGGTTGGCATATCGCCATTGGTAATGGCCGCCAGTTGCTCCACCACATCCTGCGACTGAGCATTTATTGTATGATTAACGCCTAATGGGTTTCGGCAAAAAGCGAGCCGTCCCTCGTTGATATCCAAGGCAATGACCGTAGCTCCCGCAATTCGGGCAAACTCCATCGTACCTAATCCAATGGGTCCGGCACCCACCACCAACACTATCTCACCCGGCTGAATTTCGGCCCGACGAACCCCGTGGGCACCAATCGCCAACGGCTCAATCAATGCCAGTTCATCGTGACTTAGGCCATTGCCATGAACCAGCGAATAAGACGGCACAGACAGATACTCGACCATGCCTCCATCAATGTGAATCCCGCTAACCTGAAGTCGAACGCAACAATTAGTCTTACCCGATCGACAGGCAATACAGTAGCCACAGTTGAAGTAAGGGATAAATGTAACGGCTTCGCCAGGCGAGAAATCAGTGGCTCCGTCGGCCTCAACCACATCGCCCGCTAATTCATGGCCCAAAATTCGGGGATAATTAAAAAAGGGTTGTGTTCCTTCAAACGCGTGCAAATCTGTGCCACAGATACCGATTCGTCTGATCTTCAAAATGGCGTTTCCGGGCGTCAGAACTGGCTTTACGGCTTTTTGATACGTAAACGTTCCCGGTGTGGTACACACTAATGATTGCATAATGAATTGTTTTGTTGAGTCTGCTTAATTCTGCGCGATTACAAACCTATAAGGTTTCAAAAAACCGCACCGGCGGCCCGGCTTATAGGTTTAAACTACATAACTGCTCAATTAAGCTAGATAGTTAATGAGCAGTCGCCAGTTTTACATTCTTTACGGTGCTGTTTTTCAGCGCGAAATAGAAAACTACCAAAAAGCACAACGCCGGAACAATGTAGGCCGTTTGTATGGTCGTTAGATCCGAAATACGACCCATAATGACCGGGAAAACCGCTCCGCCCACAATAGCCATAATTACCAGCGAGGAGC
>JANXVQ010000788.1 GCA_025351545.1 Spirosoma sp. | reverse complement strand
CTTGCCGTTGGGGCATCGCAGCCGTTTCATATGGCCCGAAATATGGGCTACCATTAAACCCTGGCTAGACCAGGTGATGGCGGGTGGAGAAGCTATCTGGGGCGAGGATCAACTTGTTCCTATTAATCGCAACGGGCAGTTAGAAGATGCCTACTGGACATTTAGTTTCAGCTCTATTCATGACGAATCCGACTGTATTGCGGGTGTGTTATTAACCTGTACCGAAACGACCAGGGAGGTTCTGTCTCGGCAAGCTCTGCTCCGCAGTGAAGCTCGTTTTCAGAATCTAGTGATGCAGGCACCGGTGGCCATCGCCCTGTTTCGAGGCCCTCAGTTCGTGATAGAAGTGGCTAACCAGCGCGTGTTGGAGTATTGGGGTCGCTCCCTGGAGCAGGTACTGGGTAAGCCCCTGTTCGAAGCCTTACCCGAAGCCAGTGGACAGGGTTATGAAGAACTGCTTACCCAGGTTCTAACCACTGGTGAACCGTTTATAACCCGTGAGTTATCGGTTAATTTGATACGAGCCGGCCAACTAGATAAAACATACATTGACTTTGTGTATGAGGCCTATTATGAAACGGATCATACAATACAGGGCGTTATGGTGATGGCGAATGATATTACCCAGCAGGTAATGACTCGTTTGCAAGTGGAGGAGCAGGTACAGCAACGGACTCAGGAGTTAGCCCGGGTTAACGACGATCTGCATCGGTCGAATGATAATCTGCAGCAGTTCGCCTATGTGGCTTCGCATGATCTACAGGAACCCCTGCGCAAGGTGCAACAGTTCGGGAATTTGCTCAAAAACCAATATGCTGACCAATTAGGGGATGGAAACGACTATTTGACCCGGATGCTGTCTGCCACCAGCCGCATGTCTATTCTAATCAAGGACTTACTGGCTTTTGCCCGAATTTCAACCTTGCCCAATACGATGATGGTAGCCGTTTCCCTGACGAATGTTATCCAGACAGTCTTGGCCGATCTGGATTTATCTATTCAGGAAACGGCGGCCGTAGTGAGTGTTGAATGGCTGCCTATGGTCAACGGTAATCACTCGCAGTTGGAGCAGTTATTTGTAAACTTGATTAGCAATGCTCTCAAATTCAGGCTTCTGGGTGTGAACCTTATTGTCAGCATTCGTGCTCAGTCTGTTTTAGCAGTTGATCTGCCTGCTGACGTAAAGCCGATCAGGCTAGCTAAAATGTACCACCGCATCGACGTGTCAGATAACGGGATTGGCTTTGAACAAAAGTATGTCGATCGCATCTTTTTAGTCTTTCAGCGACTTCATGGCAAGGATCGATATGCAGGTACGGGGATTGGGTTAGCCATTTGCGAAAAAGTGGTGGGTAATCATGGTGGGGCCATTGCCGTTCTAAGCAAACCCGGCCATGGTACTGTGTTTAGTGTGTATTTGCCTGGTTAACGATTGTTATTTAACGTAACTTTAGGGTAACTAATTGGAATGTCTGCCAAACGTAGGTCAATACACAGAATTAGAAAGGATGATTGATCACCATCGTATGGCCGCAACGGCGAACTGCCCTTCAGGGGTCATACAATGGATGTCCATTTTAAATCGGCTTGATTACTTAGGCAAAAAGCTTAATAACCCTGGATCACGTTTAGTTTAATCAGTTCATGTTGAGTTCTTTCTCCGTCCCAAATAGCAACGCTGTCGGTTAAGTTACTCGTTACCCAAGCGTCCTATGGTATCATCTACCTTCCCAATTCTTGTTGTTGACGACGATCCACTCCTGTTGGAGATCTTGACTCGCGCTTCCGTTCATAGTTTTCCCGAAGCCAGCTTTACTCAACTTTATACCGCCGGCGCAGCCATACATTATATTAAAGAGCTTGATGGATATGGGCCCAAGCTGGTTTTACTGGATATCGATTTAGCGGATGTAGCAAACGGATTTGACTTTCTGGCACTACTGGAAGCTCACCCGGAAGCCCGTTTGTTGCCGGTCGTTGTGCTGAGTTCCAGTCGATTGCCAGAGGATATTGAAACTACCTACTCCCATGGCGCTTCTTCTTTTACCAACAAACCGTTCAGCTATCAAGAGTGGAAAACCTATTTAAACCAGTTACGAATTTATTGGTTTGACACTGTTACCACTCCTCGAATCTGGTTTCATAAGGAGGAGCCCTGGTACCTGCCCGAAAAAAGATAGCCCAAATTCTGGATTGCAGCCCCCGCCACGCCCGGCGATTTATGGATGCACTGGAAGAGGCTGGATTCATCATCGACAAAGAAGGCAAACGATCACCCCGTTTTATCTTTTTGAAGACGAACGGCGGCAACAGGCCGACTTCATCGAAGAAGAAATGCAATTGCTAAGGCAGGTAGTGGCGGCTATTTCAGATCCCAAGCCACTACTTGCTCCGCTCCGGCAGAAAGTTTTTCAATACTGTATGTTACTTCCTAGTGCCAATAGCCTGGCAGATCAGCACCAAAGCAAATATAATTCAGGATAAATCTAACCTAAATTTACTCAGTTACTTATAACTATAAAGCGTTTTTTCTGTATATAAGTAAGGCTCCTGGAGAGCTTTCAAATTGTATATACAGCAGAAATTGGTTTTGTTTGAAATTTTTATTAGACTAGTGCAATGTTTTTAACACATTGATA
>JANXVQ010000704.1 GCA_025351545.1 Spirosoma sp. | reverse complement strand
GATATGAGAATCTGACCCCACCCTTTGCCTTTTGTCTGTGAAACCTACAAGCCCGTTAGTGTATAGACCGCCCCTTTTTGCGTCGTAAATGACGTTACATAGCCTAAATCCGTTGCTTTTGATTCAGCCTTTGCGCCTTTCACGCGGATGGGCCGGCCGGTTCTAATTTTGCACAGCTCACCGTTCAACGATTTGACAGTGGCGGTAGTTAGCCGATGATTGTTCCATTGCATAGCCAGTTCGAAACCACCCCGTGCTTTCAGGCCAGATACGCGACCATCTTTCCAGGTATCCGGCAAAGCGGCTAACAGATGAATATCATTTAAGTGACTCTGGATCAACATTTCGGCCATACCCGCTGTGCCGCCAAAATTGCCATCAATCTGAAAAGGCGGGTGCGCATCGAAAAAGTTAGGATACGTGCCGCCCCCACCTTTGCTCACATAACTTGTCGATGTTTGGCTGGTGTAGCTCAATAATTCCCGCAGCAGGATGTACGCGTGATTGCCATCCAGCAAGCGTGCCCAAAAATTAATTTTCCAGGCACGGCTCCAGCCTGTTCCAGCATCACCACGTATCTCCAGCGACTTTTTTGCCGCTGCGGCAAAAGCCGGCGTTGTGGTTGGGGCAATTTGCCGACCAGGATGCAACCCAAACAGATGCGATACATGCCGATGCTGAGGGTCAACGTCTTCCCAGTCTTTGTTCCATTCCTGAAGATTTCCCTTATGACCGATGTGCAACGGGTAAAATTTCTTTCGTTTTTCGATGAGTAGCTGTCGAAATTCAGGCTCGATATTCAGCGCTGTGGACGCATCGATCAGGTTCGTGAACAAATCCCACATGATCGACATATCCATTGTGGTAGCCACCGAAATGGGCGATGGTTGACCTTTTGCATCAATAAAATCATTTTCCGGCGACACCGAAGGCGACACAACCAAATATCCATCTTTGTCTTCAATAAGCCAGTCGATATAAAACTGAGCTGCTCCTTTCATGATGGGATAAGCATTTTCTTTTAAGAATTTCTTATCGCCCGTAAATCGGTAATGCTCCCATAAGTGCTGGCATAACCAACCCGCTCCCTGGTTCCAGTTAGCCCATTTCGGGTCGCCATGACCCTTATCGCCCACCGCATTCGAGAGGGCCCAGATGTCGGAGTTATGGTGCGCTACCCAACCGTGCATATTATAAAACTCTTTCGCCGTTACCGCACCGGTCTTTGCCAATTCGCCAATGAAACTCAATAATGGCTGGTGCAACTCGGAGAGATTAGTTACCTCAACCGGCCAGTAGTTCATCTGGGTATTGATGTTGATCGTGTAATTAGAACTCCAGGGCGGGCGCAGTTCTTTATTCCAGATTCCCTGAAGGTTAGCGGGAACGTTTGGCACTCGGGAACTTGAGATCAATAAATAGCGCCCAAACTGGCAGTATAGGGTTTCAATACCGGGATCATAAGCGCCTTTACTATACCCCTGCAACCGTTGATCAGATGGTAACTTTGCGTTGACGTTGTTGGCTGTTGTATCGGTTAATCGGAAGGAGAACCGGTTAAAATAAGACTGATAATCAGCCACGTGCCGATTTAACAGTGCTTGATAATTAGTGCCGGTTACCCGACGGATAATATCATCAGCGAGTTTATTTTCATCTTTTCCATCTTTATCAGGGCATTTATCATACCCGTTGAAACTGGTAGTTGCTGTTACCAGCAATAGCACTTCCGACGCGTTACTGACGTGGATACCCTCCGTATCAGTTTTTAGGGTCCCCCCTTTGTTCAGGGCTTTTATCCGCAGTTGAAACCGCATACCGTTGCAACCGGTCGTATCGTCATAGCGAACATGCTCGCGGTCTTTGGGGCTGTAATAATTTGGATCGACCTGCGTAGGCGCTTTCCCCTTCATAATCCATTCGTTAGCTCCATTCCCGGTAGTCTGAAACCGTAATGGGCTTTTTGTTGAGGCCGTAAAATTAAGTTGACCCGGTTTATTAGCTGTTAATCGAATCACCATAATCTGGTCGGGCGCCGACGTAAATATCTCCCGTTTGTACTCCGTACCATTTACCGTGAAGCGCGTAGTAGCCACCGCTTTTTGAATGTCCAGATCGCGATAATAAGTAGAGGGGCTAACGCCTTTAAAATCCTGCTTCAATGACAGATCACCCAACGGCATGTAGGATTGGGTGAATAGTCCCTGCATATTTTTGACCAACGCGACAGCCTGTTTATAGTCTTCCTGCTCTAGCGCCTGACGAACTTTGGGCAGATAGGTGGGCGACTCAGGATTGACATTTGTCGTCACTGGCCCACCCGACCACAGCGTACTCTCGTTGAGTTGAATCAGTTCGTCGTCGACTTTCCCGAATACCATTGCCCCAAGGCGGCCATTGCCAACAGGCAGAGCCTCGGTCCAGGCCGCAGCCGGTTGATTGTACCACAGCTTTAGATTCGATTGGGCAACTAGCGGACTGGAAAACGAAAGAAACAGGAACAACCAGCGATTTTTATTCATAATAGAGAAGATGATTTTCAGGCAAAAGTACATCGGCCAGTAAACAATTGGACAACTACTTCAGGAAAGCATGGATTGCTGTTTTTATCATGAGAGTGGTCTTTAAAATTTACGAACAAGGGCTGTTTCTCCAATCGGTTCGAGGCTAATTGGTTTGCGTTATAGCGCGTTCGTTGTTGGGTTGGCGCAACGAATCGGCAACGAACCACGTAATTATAGTAACTGGCTCAAACACCAGTAAAAGGCCACTACGCGGCCTATTTGATCTTTTTTAGGTTTAACATACCTATAAACAAGCCTATTGCCAACCCTTGAAACAGTGTACAGCTTCCGTTAAAAGAGCTTAAAAAAACAGCCCGACGTATCCATTAAACACAAACTCCAACAGCACGATGCCACACCTGTACGTTACCTTCTTAACCCGTGAAACAACGGATAATCTGAATAAGCCAGAAGATGAAACGTACACTCATGCCAGCCAAAGTTGCCCAGCCAACCCTTACTTCTGCGTCAACATTACAGGTTTTATTGTCGCAGTCTGAAGACGATTTTTATGGAAGTCTGCAACGGATTTGGAATAATGTCGTGAAACTCGAAGATATGGGAATCATTCAGCAGGAGAACGACAAATTCATGTATGCCTACCGCTTTGCCGAAGCCGAGTTACAGCGCGCTTATTCAGGTCAAACCGGTGTCCGTACAACAGCCCAAATTCAATAACCCTTCCCCCTTTTTTAGTCGCATGAAAACCTACCGGAACGAGCACATCACGATCAATGTCGAGTGTAGTGTACACCTCTTACAACAAACATGGGTGGGGCTGCCAACCAGCGAAAACGTCCGCGATGGCTAATTGGCTTTGGCCAGGCGGCATCAGGTCAAACGGTGGCTGATCGACTTGAGACAATTGCGCCTGTTCGACCCAATGGACCTGCATTGGTTCATCAGCAATGGCTGCCA
>JANXVQ010000701.1 GCA_025351545.1 Spirosoma sp. | reverse complement strand
ACACGCAAAAAAATCGTCGTTCTCTCCGGAGCTGGCATTAGTGCGGAAAGTGGAATTCCAACGTTTCGCGCGTCGGACGGACTTTGGGAAAACCACCGCATCGAGGACGTAGCCACGCCCGAAGCCTGGGAGCGTAACCCGACTTTAGTTCAGGATTTTTATAACCAGCGTCGAAAACAGGCGCTCAGCGTTCAACCAAACGCGGGGCACCTTGCTTTGGTAAAACTGGAAGAGAAATACGACGTAACAATCATCACACAGAACGTCGATAATCTGCACGAAAAAGCAGGTTCATCAACCGTTATTCACCTTCACGGCGAGTTGTTCAAATCGCGTTCGACCGTTGATGAATCGCTGGTTTATGACGTTGAGGGTTGGGAAATCAAAGCGGGTGACTTCTGCGAAAAAAGCTCTCAATTGCGGCCACACATTGTCTGGTTTGGCGAAGCGGTTCCGATGATGGATATAGCGCTGGAAGTCACGCACGAGGCTGATCTGTTAATCGTTGTCGGCACGTCGTTAAATGTCTATCCAGCAGCGGGTTTGGTCTATTCCGTCCGAGACGGCGTCCCGATTTACGTCGTAGACCCAAACACTCCAGACATGCATACACGCGATAATGTCACCTTCATTGCCGAACCCGCCACGGTGGGTTTAACGCAGTTGGCCGAGGAGTTGTTGGCGAGCACTACTACCTGATTTTGGCGATTCATAAAGTTGAACTAAGGACAAGTAAGTCGAGTACTAACTCACGAATGATGGGCCGGTATTCGGCTTACCTGTCGTTACAGTTTCAGCCGCGCACCAAGCCGGTTCAGCCTGCCCGTGATCCAGACACATAATAGAGCAAATAGAAATGACTTCAGCAGGCCGACGCCACCAGTCAGCAAAATGTCTGGCAAATGAAGGTTTAGTAGCGTTGTAAAGGCGTAGGCAAAATAGGGAATCAGGTAGCACAAGAGCGTATCGGTGCCTGCGGGTTTAATAAAACTGAACCAGTTTGCTTTACCACCCATGTCAACCAGCCAATAGATGCCCGTGAAAGCAAGAATTGTAAAGGCACTACATAAAAATAACCAGGCGGGTGTGGCGGCCAGTTTACTCAATCCCCAAAATGTACGAGTGTACACCGATAAGCCAACCAACACAACAGACAAAATGACAAAAACGAGCGTCATCTGCTGATTATTTGCCCGTTTTCGAAACTCTAGAAAAAGCGTTGAGATCACGACGCCCCCCATTGTGAGACCGACTAACGTACCTCTACTAATGGCGCCGGGAATGATGTAAATAGCTTCCGGGAGTAAATTCGCCTTTGTAATCATGCTCAGAATCGCAAAACCAATCCAAGCCATCACCAGAATTGAAAGTCGGTTTCGGGCAAAGATGGTCACCAGAGCAGCGGCCAGATACGACCAGCCAATCAACCCCAAAATACCCCACCAATGCGTAGCAAACCGGCTGCCGTGTTCACCCCGGTAGACGAAAGCCAACGCAACAAGTACGCCTATGGCCAGACCCTTAACCATTGTCACAACCCATTTATTGGATGTTCCGGGATAAGCATTCCAGAGCAGGATGAAGGAACAACAGGACAGAACATTCCATACCAGCCGTTTTAGGCCCGTGGCGGCTTCGTTGATGGATTCGCCATTGACCAGAAAAACGCCCATAACCAATAAGGCAATCGAGCGCATAACAACATGGCCAACGAGGACACTATCTGTGTCACCTTTCTGGCGTCGGGCATTGACCGCGAATGGGAGCGACATGCCCACAATGAAAAGAAAGGCAGGAAAGACTGCATCTGCCAGACCCATCCCGTCAACGCCGTTGGGGACATGTTCCAGCCAGGCAGGAATGTCTTTTAGAGACCAGAGATCGTTGACAAAAATCATCAATATCATCGTGATCGCGCGCAAAATATCAATGGAGCCGACTCGCACAGGCATGCTGAGTGGTGGGGCTGTTTGCGTAAGTACTGTTTCCGGCTGAGGCATACTAGTCTGCTTAGTAAGCAATAAACTACTCAAAAAACGAAACAGACCCGATAATCTACCGGGTCTGTTTCGTTTTTATTAAAGCTTTACTTGATATACAACCATTTGTCATACAGCGCTTTTTGCGCGGCTGTTGGATTTCCTACCGGCTCTAATCGGTAGCTGGCCAGCGGATTCTGCGTGAGTGTAACAGGTATTTCACGCAGAAAACCCGCCCGGTTGACAAGCACATTTATCTTGTCGCCAACGCGCCGACCGCTAATCAGTCGAAGCAGGTCGTCGCCTACGCGAACATCGTCTACCGAAATAATTTCATCGCCTACATTTAGGCCGTCGGTATACGCTGCCGACCCGCGTCGAACGCCCGAGATCGTCGATTTACCATTCACGGTACTGGTTGCTGCACCCAGAAAACCATCCTGCGTTTTGGCCGCTACGTTGATCAACTGAACACCCACCGGCTCGAAGTAAGCGGCATAGTTTATAGGCTCGGCGCTACTAACACCAATGGCAAAAAAATCATCGAGTTGTCGGCCAGCTACTTGCTCGGCCGCCCGGCGAAACTCATCATCGGTAAACCCGCGCTTTTGCTTTTTATAGTATTCATTATACAGGAGCCGCATCAAATCGTCCATGTTCCGTTCGCCGTTACTGCCCGCCAGAATTGCCAGATTCAATAGCGTTCCGAGTACGCTTCCTTTGCTGTAATACGAAATAGTCGTGTTGTTTGAGTTTTCATTGGGACGGTAGCCTTTAATCCACGCATCCCAACTTGACTCAGCCGCTGACTGAACGCGGGTTCCCGGCTGGTTTTCAATGTCTGTAATGCTGCTGGCGACCAGACCCAAGTAAGCTTCCGGCGTATGAAAACCAGCTCTTCGCAAGATATATTCCTGATAAAACGACGTACAACCCTCTGATAGCCAGAGCATGTGCGTATAGTTTTCGCTCTCGTAATCGAACGGCCCCAGCGCTACCGGCCGAATACGTTTTACGTTCCAAAGGTGGAAATATTCGTGGGCCACCAACGACAGAAACCGCTTATAGTTAGCTTCTGTGGAATAAGCATTTCGGGTTGTTTCGAGGGTGGTCGAATTGAGGTGCTCAAGACCTCCACCACCCGGCGGAATGTGATGAACAATAAACGTGTAATGGGTACAGGGATGTTCGCCGACAACGGTCGCAGCTGCTTCACAAACCCGCTTATAATCAGCCGATAACCGTTGCTCATTATAGGTTACATCACCAAACATTGCTACTGTGTGCGGAACGTTGGAAGCTGTAAAACTGAACGTCTTATGATTACCAATCTCAATGGGTGAGTCGACCAGCACATCAAAATTCGACGCTTCATACGTGTATTGGGCATCCGTAACCGGTTCTAGTCCCGTTGCCACGTTTTTCCAGGCTTTGTAGGGTTGCACCACCACGCGCAAGGATATATTTTTCAGGGCGTCATGATACATAAACATACCCGCAGGAGTCACGTAACCGTGGTCAGCATCCACGAAATTTGTCCGCACGGTTAGTTCATTGGCATACACCCGATAACGAATTGTCAGGTTATCATCAGACGAATGGACGCGCCAGGCATTCTTGCAAATTTTTTCACTCGGAACCGTTTTTCCGCCCACCGAAGCCGTGAACGCTTCGACATTTTTGGCATACTCCCGAAT
>JANXVQ010000625.1 GCA_025351545.1 Spirosoma sp. | reverse complement strand
TGCACCCCGGCCCCATCAACAGGGGCGTCGAATTAACGTCTGACGCGGCCGATTCGTCGCATTCTATCATTCTGGATCAGGTTGAAAATGGCGTTGCCGTTCGAATGGCAGTGCTGTATTTGCTGGCGCAGTTATAGACTGTTAGGATTAAGCGCTGGTAGAGACGCCAAAATCGTTCTTCCCGACAATTCCTTCATCCAATCGTGATAAACTAAACGACTGATACTATTGTTATCATGCAAGGGCTTTTAATCCCTTTTTAATAACTACTTTTAATCATTATGGCGGTTAGTACAATCCCGCAACCACCTCCATCGCCTTTGCAGCGCTTGATACGGTTGTTGGGAACCGAACGAAAAGATATAGTCTATATTCTTCTGTTCGCTATTATTACGGGGTTGATCGGGCTTACACTGCCACTTGGCATTCAGGCCGTTTTTAATTTAGTCTCGAGCGGTATGCTCTTCAGTTCGATTTATGTCATGATCGGGCTGGTTATTGTGGGCGTTCTGGTTGGTGGGCTACTCACCATTGTCCAGTTCACGCTGGTTGAAATCATTCAGCAGCGCATCTTTGCCAAGGCCGCTTTTGAGTTCACGTACCGGTTGCCCCGCATCAAACCGGAAGCAATGGAAGGATTCTACCCGCCCGAGCTAATGAACCGGTTCTTCGACGTAGTAACCCTGCAAAAGGGAATGGCGAAGATCCTGATTGACTTACCGGCGGCTGTAGTCCAAATTCTGTTTGGCATCATTCTGCTCTCATTCTACCACCCAATTTTCCTGGCTTTCGGGCTGGTCACGCTACTGATTATTTATGGAGTTATTCGCTTGTTCGGACCGGAAGGAATACGTACCAGCATAAAGGAATCAAGCGACAAATACAAGGTGGTAGACTGGCTCGAAACCTATTCGCTGAACCTGGCGAAAAACAGAACCAGCGAAGACACGAATAACCCTATTGCCCAGATTGATCATCGGCTGGCCAGCTATGTAAGCCACCGAAACGACCATTTTACCGTTCTGAAACGCTTTTATTACAGTTCCATTGCCTTTAGAGCCCTCGTTACGGGCGGCCTGTTGATCCTGGGGACATCACTGGTCGTAAGTCGGCAAATGTCCATAGGTCAGTTCGTGGCTTCCGAACTGGTCATCGTGCTTGTCACGGGAGCCGTCGACAAACTAACATCCAGCATTGATACTGTGTTTGATATGCTGGCTGGTGTCGAAAAGATTGCTGCCGTAACCGACTTACCCATAGACACCGATACATCGACTCATGCTTAATATATCCAATCAGCCGATTGATGAGGGGATGTTCACCGAGTATCCGCTCAAAACGCTGCATGAACTTCCTCATCCACGAAGTAGCCGACAACTGGGTCGCTGGATGCTTTTCTTTCTCTTTCTGACTATAATCGTCCTGCTGCTGCCCTGGCGTCAGAATATCAACGGCAGCGGTAGCATTACGTCCCTCACCCCGCAGGATCGTCCGCAGTCTCTCCAGAATGCCATTGCCGGACGGATTGAGCGCTGGCTGGTTCGGGAAGGTCAATATGTAAAAAAGGGTGATACGCTGCTGGTCATTTCGGAGATCAAGGATGAGTATTTTGACCCTAACCTACCCCAGCGGCTCGATGAGCAACTGGCTGCCAAACAAGGCACGCGGTTGGCCACTGAAGCCAAAATTTCGGCCCTGGATGGGCAAATAAACGCTCTGGGCACCGGCGTAACGGTAGATCTTGCTTCAGCGCGCAACCGGGTTCGTCAAAACCAGCTGCGTATTGGCATCGATAGTGCCGATCTGGTGGCCATCCGCCGGAATTATCAGATTGCCATTGACAGGCTCGAACGATACGAAAAGGGGTATCACGATGGACTATTCTCACTTACTGATCTGGAAACCCGGCGCATTAGTCTCCAGCAGGATTATGCGAAAGTGATTGTCCAGGAAAACAAGTTAAATGTAACGCATCAGGAAATGGACAACGCCCGGCTCAGTCTACAGGTGATTCAGGCTAAATACCAGCAGGAGTTAGCCAAAACGATGTCCGACCGTAGTTCGGCTGTTTCGAGCAAAGCCAGTGCCAACAACGACATTGCTGTTATGCGCAACAAAATCAGCAGCGTAGACGTCCGGCGGGGTCTGTATATTATTCGCGCACCCCAGAATGGTTATGTGGTACGGACGATAAAAGCCGGGATCGGTG
>JANXVQ010000600.1 GCA_025351545.1 Spirosoma sp. | reverse complement strand
ATTCTTTCAACCGTTAAGTTTACGGGCGAATTGGCGATGGACAAGAGCGGGTTACGGGCCGAGGGTGTTCTGAATCATCTGACGGCTAGCCTGAACACCAAGGGTATGTTGTTTATGACCGATTCGCTGCTGGCTTCTGGTGAGAAAGGTGAAATTAAAGAGGGCCTGATTGGGAAAGCCTATTTTCCGCAGGTGCAGCTAAATAATTACAGCTTAAAATGGTGGCCAAAAGCAGACAGTATGGTCATTACGACGCAGAAAAATAATTTCAATTTCTATAATGCGACCACCAACCTCGAAGGCGGTTTAGCCTTACGCTCGTCGGGCTTGTTTGGAAATGGAACGCTGCGAAGGAAAGATTCGGAAACGGTTTCTAATAGCATCAAGTTTAACAAAGAAGGGTTCCTGGCCAGTAACGCTCAGTTTAAAATCATTTCGGATAAGGAAGTGCCGGGAACACCCAATGGCAAACCAATTCTGTTGGGCAATGGCATCGACGTAGATTTTAATCAGACAAAAGCTATTGTCGGGCTGTCGATTAACAAAAAAGAAAGCCTGGACGATACCGTACAAGCTAGTATGGAGTTTCCTTATGCGGCCTACAAAACCAGTATCAATCGGGCGCAATGGAATATAAATGCGAAGACTATCGCCATGAAGGCCGGGCCGACGCTCGGGGACGTTAAAACGTCAACATTCACGGCTCTGGCCGATGAACAGGAAAAACTGACCTTCAATGGCTCCAGCGCGTTATATGACGTAGAAAAACGAATGCTGAACATCAGTGGTGTGCCGTATGTCAGATCGGCTGATGCCCGTATTTACCCCGATAAAGGGCTGGTGACCATTCGTCGTAATGGCGAGATGATGGCGCTGAAAAATGCTAAACTGGAACTGGATACGATTAATCTGTTTCACCGGCTCAAAAACGGCAATATTCAAATACTTTCCCGAACGCGCTTTGCAGGCGATGCCACTTATCAGTTCGCCACGGCGAAAGGCGATACAGCCAGTATCAAAATGGGAAGCTTCGAGTTGAAAGAAGCACCCATTGTGGCAACCGTTAAACCCGAAACGCCCTCGTTGACTGCCGATACGAAGAAAGCAAGCCGGAGAGAAACGCGGGGAAAACGCAGTAACCGTTCAACTCCGTTAACGACTTATTTTACCGTTGCCCGCGCCGAAGTCGACGAAATTGACAACCTGCAACTAGCGCCGAAAATGTTGTTTAAAGGCACCATTGCAATGCAGGCCCCTTCGCGAGATTTGGCAATGGATGGATTTATTAAGCCAGCTCTGAAAAAACGCCCGGACCTTGTTGGCGGCTGGATTCCGTTTAAGGAAAAGGTAAAAGAACGGCTGGAGGTGAAGGTGGATAAAACTCTCAAGAACGAAGGCGGGCAGCAATTAGTAGCCGGTATTCATTTCCGGGTGGGCAATGCGGGCCTGTACCCAACGTTTCTGTCGCCGAAAGAAGACGCAAAAGACGATGATCTTTTTACGGCAACGGGCATCATGCGCTACGACGAAAAAGACAAAGTGTATCGGATTGCTTCTAAGGGTAGCGATTTAGCGACTGGTCAGTCCACTATCGCAACGCCCCCCGCCGACAAAACTGATAACACAACCGTAAAGGTCGACAGTATCGCCAGCCTTGCCAGCACTGACGAGGTGGAAGTGGAAAATGCATTTACGTTCAATGATGCCCGGGGGCTCATGACATTCAAGGGTAAGTTGAATCTCTTGAACGCAACTCCGCATGACTATTTGTTGGCATCCGGGTCGGCGCGGATCAATATCGACAGCAGCCTGTATCGGTTCAATACGTTGCTGGCCTTTGCGTTTCCGGTGCCAGACCAGATTAGCAGTCTGATTTCCGATAAAATCGTGAAGGCGAACTTGGAAGAGAAAAACGACGAAGCGGCCGACGATGATTTGAATCGACTGTCCGACAAGTTATTACCTCTGATTGGACAGCAAGCGGTGGATAGTTATCGGGTCAAAGCGCAGAACCAGCACGCTCCGCTTAGTCAGGCATCGCCCAAACTGAATGCCATGCTGGTACTTGCCAACGCCAATATGCGCTGGTCCAATAAGTTTAATGCCTTCTATAGTATAGGCCGACTGGGCGTGTCGAATATGATGGCGACGGATATTAATGCGCAGATGGATGGGTTCATCGAAATCAGAAAAACGGGCAATGGCGACGAGGCTAGTATCTACCTCGAATCGTCGCCCGATGTTTGGGTTTTCTATGATTTTAAGCCGGGCAGTACACCAACGGCGTTGGGCCAGCTGGCTATTGTTACATCGGAGCAGGAAATAAATGACCGATTGCTGGCCGGGTCTAAAAACTTAGCGGCCGGGTCTAAAAACTCAGCAAAATCGGCAATTGAGATCGTAGCGGCTACGGCCGACGAGAAAGCTCTGTTCGTTGATCGGTATCTGGACCAGTACAAGACGAAAGCAAAAGCCGTTCCAAAACCGAAAATACAACCTGGGCAAAAGGTGGTTAAAGAAGGGAAAAAGAAAGACGAAAAGAAAAAAGATAAAGAAGCCGAGAAAGAAGGGTTTTAACTGCGTTTTTTGTCGTGCCGACGACGTGTCTTTATCGGCACGACAAAAAACTGGTTAACACTGTTTGATGAAAACCCTCTGGCGCGACCTGCGCGATCATATTCGTATTGACTTTCGGCCTGACTTCTACGCGGCAACGGCTCTTTGGGCCACATTACTTTTGGCCGCCAATGTCTATTTTGATATCGAAGATTCGTATATCGACTCGTTTCAGGGCAAACCCATCTGGCCTGTTTTGTACTTCGGTCTATACGCTGCTGCTTATTATGTTAGCGTCTGGCTGTGGACACATTTTTACCGCCGGTCCGACATCTGGCGGAGCCGCGAATTCTGGCTCCGAAGCGGGACTGCACTGGTTTTTTATTCACTTTACGCTGGTTTTTACGGACATAGCAACTGGAGTCGCCAGTTGTTCGATGGGCAGATTTACGTATTTGCCTACTACTGTCTGCACAACCTGCAATCCATCCTGACGATTGTACTACCGATAGGGCTGTTCTATAAATTTCTGGACCCGTATCCGAGTCATTTTTATGGTATGGTTCCCAAGCGAAAAGGCCTGGTATTATACGCGCTGATGCTGGCCCTGATGATTCCGCTTATTACCCTGGCATCGTTCCAG
>JANXVQ010000544.1 GCA_025351545.1 Spirosoma sp. | reverse complement strand
CCGCAGTGCCACTCAGTGCCAGGGTTCCAATAGCATTTGGCGTGGGTAAGTCAGTTGTACCACCTAAGCCCGCTGCCTCTTGAATTAAATAATAACCGCCCGCCGGAATGGTTCCGGTCAAACTGGTAGATGCCCAGCTTGTTCCCGCAGCTGAGGAATACTGCACAGTCCATCCTGTTACATCAACCGGTGAGCCGCCCCGGTTGAATAATTCAATAAAATCATTTTTATAAGTAGATCCTGTATTACCACCACCGCCATACACCTGGCTGATGACAATGACTCCCGGTGTAGCAAAACGCGCTGTACCTGTTTTCGTATTGGATTTGGCCAGGGCAAGTTGTCTCCCAATAACTGGTTGCTTAATTGCTTTTTTCGAGCTAGCCGCGTTGATGATGGGCAGTTGGCCGGGAGTGTTGACAATTACGGTTGGTTGAGGTAATTTGTTTCCTGAAACGCCACCGGCAGAATGTGCGGAAAGCGGGGGAGTAAACAAGCCCGTAAGGCTAATTGACAGCGTTACACAAAAAAGTAAACCTCCAATGAATTGCGTTCGTATAGTTTGCTTCATAACGAAAAGATGAATTATTTTTCTTCACAAATCTACAATAGGTCTTTTCTATTCTATGTTACTTAATTATTATATATTAAGATTTATGTAATATCTATTTTATGGTCGTGTTGTATATGTATTTTAATGTTTAAATATTATGGTTTATGTGAATATAGATGTGTAAATGCTGGATTTTTAACCTTTAACCTTTAATGAACGCCGAAGGATGAGTTTTAGATGACGGGTCAATCATTATTACATCTTATCTGTCGTCTCTCAATCAGACTGTCTGGATGATTGTCGTGCAATACGCATGGAAATAAAAAGACGAATGGTTCGGTTGATGTCGGCGATAGACAGTCCCAGCAGTCCGGCTTTCTCTTTGTTGATCTTGATGCGGACGTCTGTTTTACGATTGGCTTTCCCGCTCTTTTCTCGTAAATCGTACCCGGTGTTTGCTTCAGAATTGTTTCAACACGGGCCGCTGCAGTGCGTAGTGTGTCTAAGTTTTCGCCAAATACCAGAATCGCTACCGGAGCTTCCTGATTGGGCCTCTGCTAAAAATCTTTTACTTCAATCTATACCCGACAAGGACAGCGCACCGCCAGAAAGATGTTGCCTTCGGGATTGTGTGAGTTTTTTAGAATCCGACTCGATAAAAAGGGAACAATGGTAAGCGAGACCAGTAACGACTGAACACTGTCTAGTGAACAAGGAAATTTTTGATATATTTTTCTTAACCTATTGATTCAACGGTCGTTTACTTAGCTAAAACATACTCGTGTATTAAAAACGACAGGGATATGGATTAATCTTTTCGATACGTTTGTTATCTGATGACTATACATTCAACTAATTCATAATGAAATTTTTCCTGAGTTGGTCGTTAACTGGATTACTGGTTCTGATCCTGGCTCAATCAGTTGTTGCACAAACACCCAAAGGCTATAATCTTGGCGATGCCATAGCGGACTTACGACTAAAAAATGTAGACAATCGCCAGATAACACTAACTGACTATCGTGATCAGAAAGGGCTGGTTGTTGTCTTTATGAGCAACCATTGCCCATTTGCGAAAGCTTACGAAGACCGGTTGATTGCTCTGGATCGCAAATTTTCTCCACAAGGTTATCCGGTGCTGGCTATTATGCCTAACGACCCAAAAGCTTATGAAGATGATTCGTTCCGGAACATGCAGGCCCGCGCCAAAGAAAAAGGCTACTCATTTGCCTATGGCATGGATGAAACGCAGGCCACCGCACGGGCTTTTGGCGCTACCCGCACGCCCGAAGTGTATGTAATGAAGCAAACCAGTGGGCAATTCATTCTTGAATATGTCGGCACTATCGACGACAGCCCACAGGATGCCGCAAGCGTGCAACGGCGGTATATAGATGAAGCTGTGAGTAGCCTGCTGGCCGGTCGGCCTGTGCAGTCACCTATTACCAAACCTATTGGTTGCGCAATAAAATGGAAGTAAAATGAACGCATTAGTTAGGAAAGCATGGGGAGCACTTCTAACTAATTACACTGTAATAAAAATAATTGTTTATTTTAGGGGATGACTAAAACACATGTTAAGCTCAGCCTTGAACACCAACTTTACTTGACTGACTTGTTGAGTAAAGGTACGCTCCCGGTCAAAACTATGAAGCGGGCCACCGCTTTGCTTGAACTCGACAAAGGCAAAACATTTGGGGCCGTTGCCCAACTCCTTAACGTT
>JANXVQ010000500.1 GCA_025351545.1 Spirosoma sp. | reverse complement strand
TTCTGAATCAGCGTCAGTTTACTTTCGGCAGGCGTATTGTAACCTGTTATGGTGAGCAATCGGCGGGGATTGGCCATCAGATAATCGGCCAGCGTATCCAGTGCTGACCGATCACCCAGTGACTTCATTTCTGAACCTGCCTGATGAAACAGACTGCCCGGCAATTGAACCCGCAGTTGAGTTCCATCAATGATGCGCACAGGAGATAGAACCGGTTCTTCCGATAATCGAATACGTTTGATATAGAAAATATGTACCCAAACAGAAACGATCACCCAAATGCCCAGCGCCACCCACCATACCCATAGTTTACTCATGCGGAATCAACTAACTATTAAGTGGCCAGCCAGCGTCGTACTTAGCCGCGCCGATATCTACTTTTTCGGCCGAAATGGAAATGTCGGCACTAAAGTTGCTGGAACCAGCCGGTCGAAACCCTTCTTTGTAGCTGGTAATATAGCCATTCGTAAAAACAACGGATCGGAAGATACCGTCTTTACCGGATTGCCAGAATTCGACCTTTCCATCAACAGCCTTATTCTGGGAGTTAATCATCGCATCGATCAGCTTTTCATTTTGGGTTATCTCGATCGTAAGCGAAAGATCGCCTGCCCGAACGGCTGACGAAGGGCGCCCTTTCTGGTCGTAATCCCGTGAGAAGGACGTGCCAAAACTGAGCACGTCAAATGTATCGGCTCCAATAGTGAGGGTTGCCGTAAAACCCACTGCTGCATCTGCTGGCATAGTTTTTTTAGTTAGAGGGTTGGACTTATTATTTTTTTACGGGCCAGCGCTGATCCAGTACCGCGGTTTGAATGGTTATTTTTTCGGCTGAAAGCGTGAGTGAACAGGTGTATGAATTCCCCCCCACGGAGAAGGACTCACTGTAGCTGACGATGTAGGCGTTCTCAAACTCGATCTTGCGGGTTACGGCATCGTCACCAGCGTCCGTAAATTCCAGCTTACCTGTTGGAAACCCTTTGTTTTGCGAATTGACCATGTGCTCTACCAACGCTACCTTGTCAGTAACCTCAACGGTGAACGAAAACTGTCCGCCCATAACGTGGCTGGAGGGGCGGCCTTTCATGTCAATGCTTCTGGAGAAGCCAATGTCGCCACCCAGAATATCGAATTTGTCGGCGCCCAGGGTAATTACACTTGAATAAGGCATAGTATTAGTTGAAAAGGTTAAAGGGATAAATTTTTAGAAATAGCCAGATTAAAGGTGCGGTTAAACCTGACCATAATCAGATACCCATTCCGGACTTTCAACATCACTACCCCGGCGGCCGTCAAGGCGAATGACAAAGCTTTTGGCAGGGAAGTATGGAGTCAACCGAATATCTAAGTAAATACGGTCTTTCTCTTTGCTGTCGCGCTCAAGACGGACAATGCGGAACTGGTCGATTAGTTTATCCGGCCCTTTAACGCTATCCAGGAAACCAGCAATCTGCCGGCGTAAATCTGCTTCGATGAGGGAGTTCCAGTTTTCGAAAGCCCGGCGGTTCAGGAAGTCAAACAGCACTTTAACGATGTAATCAAATACCCGTACAACAGAGTACGTTTGCAGTCCGATATTGTCGCCGTTAAAAAGTGTTTTGCTGCCGAAGGCCATTACCCGACCATACTCATCGATCATGGGCACCAGATTCAACCGTTCAACAGCCGACAGTTCGCTTTTGCGAAGGGGGAACCGAACGCCCGATACTTCGTTCATGCCGCCGTGTTTTTTGCCGGCGGTTACCTGCGACATAAGTGTGTAGTAAATTTTACCGGCCAGAGCAGCGGATGGTGGTACATACAGGTTCTCTGTTTCACCTACCTCAGCCACTTTGCTACGGCCCACTACCCAGTTGCAGGTCATGACTACGCTGGAGCGAAACAATTCCGCTCCCGTCATGTTGGCCGTACTGAAGAGATCAATAACGTCTTCGGAGCTTTCCAGATCGGCGAAGTCAGTGAATAACGTAACTTTATTGGCATGGGCAAGCTTGGCCCATTTTTCCAATACCGCGTTGGACCCCATAAAGCCGGGAACCACCAGGAGCGAGTAGTTCTGCCGAAGGTCGAGCCGGTCGTAATTCTGTTTCAGCTCATCGGCAATGTAATCGATGAAGCGGGAGTTGTCTAAGTCGGTTAATTGATCGAAACCAGCATTGACAATCGTGACGTTAGAGAGTTTGTCGGCTTCGGCGTTTTTATAGAAAAGAGATAACGCCCGATAGCTTGTTTCCAGCTCGCGCGTAGTCTCCAGAGTAGTAAGCAGGTTTTTACGCAGATTTTCTTCTACCGCAGCCGCCTTGTCGTTAGCCGTATCGAGCATTTCGTTCTGATTTTCGGACGAACTCAACACCTCAACCCATAGTTTGAGTTTTTCTCTCAGAACGGCCCGTTCGCTAGCCTTGGTAGGATCGCCCAGGTATATTTTCTTGCGGGCTTTGCGGTCTGGATTCAGGTTTTGTGAACCGTCCAAGAAGCTTTCGACAAAGGCATAACCACCAAACGCTGACAGCGCGGCCAGGCCGGGTAGGGGAGCACTGGCACCACGGCTAACTGTCGGCCTTGCATCGGGTTTTGACTGGGATACTGTTGGTTCGCTTTCCATATAAACGTATAACTTGGAATAGATTAAATTAGTTGAACAATCGGTTTACGCTTCTACCTTTTCGTTTTCGTCGAGCTCCGCAATCAGCGCTTGCAGGGTTTCAATCAGCGCGGCTTTGGTGGCGGGGTTACCCAGAGACGTTTGCAAAATCCGGTGTCCTTTCAACCGACGGCTTATCTGCGTATATTCCTGGTATTGAGCATCCAGTGAGCGCAGAAACGGGCTTTGGGCCACCATTTCCTTAACCCGGAAATCGGCAACGCTCCGAAATTGCATGGTTTCTTTCATCGGCATTCCGTCGATCGATTCCATTTCGATCTCAACCTCCGGCTTGAAGTGGTCGAATACGGCTTCAACGGTTTTTAGGCCATAAGCAACCTCCGGATTGACAGGAGCTTGCTGTGTAAGTTTCTGCGCCAGCAATGTACGGTTGAAGGGGATATTAGCGATGCCCTCGGCTGAGTCGGGCTTGATCTCGTTACCACCTATTTCGAAGTCAAACATGTCTTATTTTGGCTGAATTTTAGTTTATCAAATCTATCAATAAGCCAACGGGCAACAAGGTAATTGAGCCTGACAGAGAGGCAATTTCAAACAAGTGGTATCTTTTTCTGCGAGCAGTAAACACTAGATGATTTTGGGTCGCTATTTGGGCTGCATCAAAGCCAATAAAACAGCAATGATTAGTCTATCTGCCAAATCAATTCACTGGTCTGGTTATTTAACCCCACGTTCAGCACCTGACCTTTTAGCAATTTTCCGGAAATGATCAGACGGGAAATTGGTCGGCGCAGTTGATTGCGGATAATACCGGCCAGCGGTCGGGCACCGTATTGAGGGGTAAAGCCCTGCAAGGCCAATTGCCGTTTGGCTTCTTCGGTTATGGTCAGCTCAATTCCCTGTTGTAGAAGGCTTTTGTGCAGATGCGCCAGTTGTATCTCAAAAATACGAACCACATTCTCCTCCTGAATGGGTGAGAACGGAATGATCTCCGTAATCCGGGCCAGAAACTCCGGTCGGAACTGGCCGGTCATTCGCGTCATTAACTGCTGAGAGGTTGGCATTCGTCCTGCCTGAAATTCATTGGTAATCCACTCGCTGCTAATGTTAGAGGTGAAAATGAGCAACGCATTGGTGAAGTCGCCCTCTTTGCCCAGTTTATCGTTGAGCCGACCCTCGTCCATAATTTGCAGAAACACATCGAAAACCGACCCGTGGGCCTTCTCAATTTCGTCGAAAAGTACCACCGAGTAGGGCTGCTTCCGAATTTTATTGACCAGCAGGCCGCCTTCTTCGTAGCCCACATAGCCCGGAGGTGCGCCGTAGAGCAGCGCGGCCGAATGTTCCTCCTTGAACTCCGACATGTCAAAACGAATCAGTGCCCGTTCGTCATTGAACAAAAACTCCGCCAGCGACTTCGACAGTTCGGTTTTTCCCGTACCCGTGGGGCCTAACAAAAAGAACGAGCCAATGGGCTGAGCCGCGCGCTGCAAGCCGCTGCGTGATTCCAGAATAGCGTCGGATAACGCATGCAGGGCGTGGTCTTGTCCCACTACCCGGCGTTGCAGGAAACTCTCCATCGACAACAGTCTTTCTTTTTCCTGGGTCTGTACTTTGCCCATCGGAATGCCTGTTTTGTGCGCAACTACCGCGGCCAGATCATTGGTCGTAACGGTCGGCTCCTGTTGACTGGCCAATGCCTGAAACCGGGTTAACTTAGCATTGATATAGTCGTGATAGGCGGTTGCGGTTTCGAGTTCGGTTGGGTCAACCTCATCTTCCCACTGGCCCAGCAAAACCGGACTGACCTGGTGGTGCAGCAAGGTATCCATCCATTGGTATTCTTCCAGCGCTTCTTCCGGCGAGAGATCGCGCTGGCTTAATTCACGAACAGACTCTTCAAATCGGCTCAACTCGGTGCCGGATGTTTCAATAGCCATGCGGATAGCGGCCATTGTCCGGTCGAGCAAATCGAGGGCGGAGTCGGGCAACCGACGTTCTTTGCTGTACCGGCGGGCTAACCGAATACAGGTTGGAATTACGTCCGGCTGGATTTTCAACTGGTGGTGCTGTTCATATGCCGGAACCAGACCGATCATCATGCGTTCGGCCACTTTCTCGGTAGGTTCAGCCACCGTCAGAAGTTCAAACCGGCGGCTTAAAGCCTGATCAGGTTCGATAAGCTTGCGGTATTCTTCGGGTGTCGTCGCCCCGATTACGGTCAGTTCGCCCCTGGCTAATTCCGGCTTCAACAGGTTTGCCACGCCATTTCCGGCAGACCCTTTTGGGTCGAGCAGCATGTGAATCTCATCAATGAAAAGAATGCATTTTTCATACTGCTTCACATCTTTGATGACTGTCTTGAGCCGATCTTCAACCTCGCCCTTGTAGGAGGCTCCGGCTAGTAGAGCACCAGGGTCCAGTTCCAGCAGAATGGCGTTCTTCATTCGGGCGGGCACCAGACCCGCAACAATCTGCTGCGCCAACCCGTCGATCAACGCGGTTTTACCCACACCGGGGTCGCCCACAACCATCACGTTGGGCTTGCTGCGCCGACCCAGAATTTCGAGCATGGTTCGCACCTCCTGGTTACGCCCAACTACAGGGTCCAGTTTTCCGGCGCGAGCCTGGGCTGTTTTGTCAATGCAGTATTTGGGCTGTTCTTTATTCGTCAAATTACCGGCCTGACCGTTGCTTTTCGTGTCGGCTCCCGTCCGGCTGGCAGTTGGAGAAGCAGATAAGTCACGCAGAAAACGTTCGAGCAAATCGCGTTCCTGCAACGGTAAAGAGCGAAGCTGATCGGCCGAAAAGCCAATGCCGGGCTTGACAAGAGCCGCCAGTACGCAGATGGCTTCAATGTAGTCCAGCCCCAGCTTGACACGCAGAAAATCGGCTTCGTTCATTACCCGGTCCACAGAATCGTCGGGTTCCGGTTCGGTCACGACCAGAGCCGATCGGGGTGATTCTTCCATCCAGACTTCGGCCCAGTCGAACGTATAGGCAACATCCTGACCCAGCGCACTCAGCAGCGCGCTGCCACCCACGTCGTCGTGGAGCATTGCCCGCAGGAGGTGGGCGGCCGTAAAGTTTTCGTTGTGGTATTCACGGGCCAGCGCGCGGGCAATATGCAGGGCTTTTTCAACTGATCCGTTTAAGGGTAATTGACGCATACAGTATTGAGGTTAAGGAAGGAATTATTTAAATAGGTCTTCGCTGATCCAGTAATAGGTTCGTCCGTTGGATACGAAACGGCTATTCCGGAAGGTCGGTATTCGGCGGAAATAGTCGCGCCGTTCCCGCATCAAATACAAAACCTGATTCAACAGCGCGTCGGATATCTGTTTACGACTATTCAACTGGCTGATTGTGATGCGTTTGAACAGTGGGTTAGTAACCGGCAATTCCAGGAATCCATTCAGTAACTGGTCGAGCGTCAGCGTGGTCGCACTTGATAAGCCCACTTCACTCAGGGTCTGTCGATACCGGTGATGGAGTTTCATCCGGTCGAAATATACGGCGGGGTCGATGTCATCACCACACAATTGATCCAGCCACCGGCCAATACCGTCGTATTCGTCGAGCGGCAGTAAGGCAATATATTTCCAGCGGGGGCCACCTTTGAGGGCAGTTGGCGTATAGGCCCGCGTCATGTACGGATAGGCGCTAAGGCGGGTCAGCGTAGACGTGTTGGGGGGTAAATTCAGTCCGGTAGAGGCATAAACCGGCGTTAACTTCGGGTTGACCCGATCGCCCAATGGATCCAGACTTTGGGACGTACTTTCCAGGGCTGCAATAACGGTTTGAGATTCATTGGCGACCTGCTGGAACAGACTGTCGGTAATGGCGTATAATTCTTTGAAGGGCAATGACTGGTTTTTTCGGGGGAAAAGAACCCATCCGGGCACCATACTCCGCTTAGGGTAAGCCAGTTGGTATTCGTTGCGGTCGCCCAGCCGGTGGTTAAACTCATTGATGGGCGTAACCATGTCTGGCCGGACAAGCCGGTTTTTTTTCAGGATGCTCCCTTTATCGGCAATCTCCAGAACGAGTTCACGGGAGTGAAGTACAAAATTATTGGCAATATCTCCCGGAGCCGCGTAAACCTGAAAGGCCAGCATCCGACATTCCACTTTTTTCAAGGCCGCAGGGACTAAAACCCCATCGACTATCGATTGAATATCACCGTTGATGCCTACCAGCACCAGGATGTTGTTTTCGTTGGGGTGGGCCGCAAACTGCTCCAATGCTTTGCCAACACCAAATCGAACGCTTTTAGCCTCTGTCTCCGATTGGGCTTTGGCTAGTGGACTGCCTTTTTTTAGTTCATTTAGCAGGGTTGTATAATTAGCCGTCAACGGGGTTAATTCAACATTACCCCTAACCTTATTATCATCTGTTTTTTGGTAGTCATTATAGATGACCGCGCCTACCTGTAAATTAATAGACCGAGCCGTATCCTGCGACAGTTGAGTAATGGTAAATTGAATGGTATTCAATAACTCACCCCAATAGGGTTGCATGGCCGAACTGCCTTCAATCACGTAGATCAGGTTATAACGGTTACTACGACTCCGCATATTCGTTAGTAGCTGACCCGAAATTGGCTGACCATTGACATTGAGGATGGGCACCTGCCTTTTTATTAACAAGGGTGTCAGCACGTTCGTCTGCACAACCATCTGGCTATCTTTGGGATTACTATACTGAGCGAGGACCGGAAATTTAGTGCCTACCTGATTCCAGGAAACCGCCGAAAAAGAGCTGCTTGTAATAGTTGAATCTTTCCGCCCCTGCGTGGCCGCTGTAAGCGATCGGTAAAGAGGAATGGGCGGAGACTGCGTATTCACCGTGTCGGCTTCGATAAATAATCGCTGACCAACCGTCTGCAAAACCTCAATTGGAGCCCAGCCTAAAAGAATCTTTTTGACGCTGTCGATTGGAAACCAGGATGCCCGCCCGATCAGCACCTGCCGACGGGTTTCGGAGAGTTTATAAACATAAGCCAGCTCATAAAGCCGCATTTTGGGGTCGGTTTGAGTTTGCTGGGATGGGTCCGTAAAAAGCCGCACAGAATCATTTGAAAAATACCGTTCTGGATTGGCAAGCAGACCTGGCTGAGCCAGCACCGCACTGAATACCTGCGCCCGGCGCTGGTCTGCCGAGCGGATGCTTTGATTGGCCAGGAGGAAACGGCTTTTGGGAGCCCAGCCGTAATAAACCACCGACTTACGGTCGGTAATCGCCCGTCGGGAAAACTTATTGCCGATGGGTAGCGCCGGATCGTATTTGATGAGTTTCAAATAACCGTTTCGCTCTTTTAACACATAAAGCGCTTCCATGAAACCCAGTTTTCGGAAGGGCACCGTGCCATTTGAATTGCGGAAAGTATTGTTGTTATTTCGATCAGAAAAAACAACCCACGGCGCAACACCAAACGGTTGAGAACTAAAATTAGCGCCTTCTTTAGAAACAGCTAATGCTGCTTTTTTTTGGCTGGCGTTGCCCGAAACAGGCACCAGGTTTTCGGGCTGACGGGCCACTCTCAGGAAAAAGGGTAATTGAGCAGTCGCCAACTCAGGACAACCCAACCAAAGCACTACAAAAAGAATGCAACAACGAAAAAAGTCTACCCAACGGGGCAGATCAGGTAAACGGAACAGACGGCGAATCGACAGACGCTTCATGGCTTGTGCTGAGTTACATTTAAGCGCGTAACACAGGACGTAAGCGAATCGGCTACCACCGATATGGCGTCGATGCGAACACCCCGGTCGAATTGCAATCCCATACAGTACGAATAAAAATCATTGGCTTTCGCATTGTTAATGCGTACCGTTGCGTCATTCTGACGGCACAGGTATTTCCTCAGCAGATAATCATAATGGACATTAAACGCCTGGCCGTCAGCAATCAACTGTAACCGTCTGCGAATATCGCTCTCGGTAATGTCCAGCGAATCGACGGTGGGGGCGAACTTGTTGAAACCCCGAATAATTGTGACCTGCTTCCTGATTGGATACTTGGTTACATCGGTCATGAGTTCGATGGTGTATTGCTGAGGACGAGTGTAGTTTTCCAGCGTCGGGAAACTATAAATAGCCGTTTGGTCGCGTGAGTCAACCTGACCGCTTGCCCCAAAGCGCCAGGCAAACTGACGTGCCCGTCCCCCAACGGCAGTAAACACAAGTTTCTCCCGCTCAAAGCCCGACGAAGGACCCTGTATCTTCACGATAGAATCCTGTTCATCCACAACTGCTTTTGGTGTAATCACAATCGAAAACGTTTTGACTATTTTCTTATCGACTGTCAGGCGAATCAAATACGTACCCGGCTGATAGTAATAAAACAGGCCCTGCGCTCCCCGGACCTCTTGCCCGTTGCCGAACTCCCACCGCCACCGGCTGGCCTCGCTGGTGCTGTCAACGTAGCGAATCGGTTGCCCGGCCACTTGTTGATAGGGCTCCACTTTAGCCCGGATCTCGGGTTCGGCAGTATAGTGGTACAGAACAAAAAGTACGCATGCAGTTAGCAGCAGTGCCCTGGCCGATAAAGTCATTTTGCTGTTCATGGCACTTATCGGGAACTGGTAACAGACGGCGTTGCGGCAGCAGGAGACGGGCCAGAGCCAGGAAACAGACCGACGCTACAATCATCCAATTGTTTACGGAACAAATTAATATTGGACTGCTTGCTCCAGACCACCTTCTTATCGACGTACATCATCTTATAAAAATCCGCAATCTGCCCAAAAGACCGAAACTGGATACCCTCCGCCTGCTGCCCGGACAGTCGCCGAATATCATTCAGATGATCTTCTATTTCGACCTCAACGAAAATGGCGTTGACCTGCGGCTGATACGCAACGATAGACCGGTAGGCGGAGTCGAGCAGGGGCATATTTTCCAGTTGATTTTTCAGGATTTGCTCTTGTTTCTTGATTTTGTCCGAC
>JANXVQ010000499.1 GCA_025351545.1 Spirosoma sp. | reverse complement strand
GGACTGCCCTGATTTATATCGTACCCTGCCTCGGTGATCCAAACAGGCATTCCATTTTCATACTGTCTGGCAAATTTCACAAAGGCGGCTGCCTGATCGCCAACACCTGCCAATTCGGGTGCGGCTCCCCGGTCTGCTCCTCCATTCTGTGATGACTGCGCATCGTTGGCGTACAAATGCTGATTGTGTACATCCCAGCAAAGGTTCACCGTTCCATCGGGCCGGTAGCCCCGGAACTCTTTGCACCAGTCGATCATGGCCCGCACGTAGTCCGTTGATGAGGCTACCAACCCGCCCATAACGACGGTTACCGATGGATCGGCGTTTTTGACACCAACTCCCGGTCCCATTGAGTTCTTATGACCATCATAAAACGCTGACAAATCGGCTGCATACTCGCGGGCCGACTGGTAGCCATTTCGCCCTTTCCAGGTTTTGTCCGGCTCGTTGTTGCATTCAATATAGCGAATCAATCCCAGACCAATCTTGAGTGAATTGACACCCGCCCAGGTAACTTCTTTACTGACGCTCAGTAAGGAAGGGTTAATGTTTTTGTTGAATCCGTAGCGGGCCATGTATTGAAAAGCGATTCGCGCATGCTCAATATAGGATTTTGGAGAGGAAAGATCACTGCCATATCGGGCGGGTATATTGCTATAATCCCGGCTATCGGCGGGATAGGTATTCTCCATCCATTTGGGGAGCGTTTGCAGACAGGCTAATATTTCGACGCCTTCGATTTGCAGGCGATCATACATGCCATCGTAAGTCCAACTGCCGCTAAAGGTAGGATTGTAGGTATAACTGCCCTGGGTATTTTCCAGTTTATCCCAGTCCATATAGTGTCGCATGGACGAAAAACTTTTCAAGGCATTGATACGCTTATCTTCTACTTCCCGAAGAGCTGCTCCCGTGGTGGGGTCCTCTGCATCCCACTCAAACCCGTTAATGCCCAACGTATGGCGAAATGGGTATGATTCCTGAGGAAGAATGGCTGGTTCCTTACCCGCCTGATAAGTCCCGTAAAGCTCCATTTCAGTTGGGTACGATCCAGACGTATTTAGCACCAGATACCGAATATTCGTAAGGGGTGCCTTAAGGTTGAACTCATTAGGCTGCTCGGGATTTGGACCCACCCAGGTTTGGTATTTGTTCCCGATGAAAATGGCAACAGGAATACGTTCCCATTTGTCGGTAATGATCGACAGCGTCATGGGCGCGTCTTCATTGGTGCCTGATCCGTCATAAAGTCGAATACTTTCCAGGCTTATTTGCTCACCTGCCTGCAACGGATAGTAAGCATCGAAATTGGTCAATACTTTACCCCATCCGGTATTGACTGTTTCGTCCGTCGCTCCGTCGAACAAAGCGTCGAGACCACTGGTAGTATTATTGACCTGATACCAGCGTTTAGGATCTATAGGAATTTTTGTGGCTGCTCTGGAAGCAGAACTTGTTAACGGCGACGAACTTATTTTGTGGATTTGGTCAGCAATAGCCAGCGTAACAGAAGCCAGTGTTAACGTAAGAATGATTTTTAGCATTGGAGGGATACGATCAAATTCTGGAAAATGGGAACCCATAATCAACCTTGGACTTATCGGATAACTGAATTAGCGCATAAGCAAAACGTGTCCTGTCTGAATGTGATCACGTTGTTCCGGCAACTGGTAGGAGATAACCCATGTATAATCGCCGGATGCACAAGGGTTGCCAGCATAGGTGCCATCCCACATTTGGTTTACGTTGTTGGTGGTGAAAATCACGCTTCCCCAGCGGTTATAAACTTTTAGGTTGTAGGAAGCGACTTTAGGCATATAAAAGGCCAGGTTGTCATTTAGCCCATCGTTGTTTGGCGTGAATACATCGGGAACATAAACCTGCCCCGACGAGCACTCATTACACTGCCTTAGCTGAATATCATCAATAACCATATCGTTACCACAGCCATAACTCCCTTCATTATTTATCAATTTCATGACAAGCTCTTCGGTTGTATTTGGGGCAATAAAGATGGCCGAATACCGGCGCCAGGTTGGCTGGTCGGCTAGCTCTACCACACCGATTACTGCCGTTGTAAGGATGTGGCCGTCTTTTGTTTCGATGTTTACTGATAAATTTGGTTTCAATGGGTTCGGGCATATACCCGTTTTGAGCAGATTGATTGCCCATAAAGAGATTTCGTAATATGTGCCACCGCATAAATCAGATACTGATTGCTGATAAAAAGCGCCGGGGTCGTTTGCCCCATTCACAATCATCATATTACCATCTGCGTCATCGGGGGTATGATCGGTTGCTACGGTGTACCATGTATAATTAAAACAGCCAGCGTCAATGGTGGCCGTAATTGTATATTGACCATCGCTTGGGCACAAGGGAGGAACATATTGATAGGGAGTAAGCCCAGCCATCGATACCGGTTGGCTAGCTGTACCGAAGGATTGATTAATAAGTAGCGGGCCTGCCGGATTAATACATTGAGCAAAAACCGGTCGGCAAAAAGCAAACAGAATGTACGTAATCAGGATAGTTACTCCTTGTAACGTATTGAGGTATAGACGACTATTTCTATTTAATTGATGGGACTCAGATACCATGGTTAGTTATTGAGACCAAAAAAACATAATTTAGTCACCACCTACATTGGTGAATAGTCTAATTGTCAATAGATTACACTTGGTGCTGACGTGTGAATTTTGCTCGTTTAGTATGAATAAATAGTGTGCTTCATGCCAGATTGCCGTATTTCATGTGTTACTCTTCAGCCTGTTTCGTGGCTTTCCTGGTCGGATTGGTTAGGGAAAGATGACGTAGCTG